>JAIFNK010000297.1 GCA_020047775.1 Akkermansia sp.
CGGAAAAAGCCACTCGCACTCGTTGTTCTAGCAGTCGTCACCGCCGCTGCCGCATTCCTCGTCGTCCGCCATTTCAACCCCGCCGCCCCGCAGGAACAGCCGGTGGCGGTGACCGATCCAGACGCCCCCATCCTCGCGCCCGAAGACGAGGTGCACGCCAAATACGCCGGTTCCGAATCCTGCAAAAAGTGCCATGCCGCCGAGTTCGAAAAATGGCATCCCTCGAACCACGGCCGCGCCGAGCGGATGGTCAGCAAGGACGAGGACTACAAATCCTTCGAGCCGAAACAAACCCTCGTCCACGGCAAGGATACCTCGGAAGCTTTTGTGGATGCCGACGGACTCGCGAAAATCCTCACCGCCGGCCTCGACAAAAAACGCCACGCCTATCCGGTCGTGCGCGTCATCGGGAATGACCCGCTGCGCCAGTTCCTCATCCCCGCCCCCGGCGGTCGCCTGCAAACCTGCGACGTCACCCTGGACCCCGCCAAAAACGAGTGGTTCGACGTATCCGGCAATGAAGACCAGCGCGCGCCCGGCGACTGGGGCCACTGGACCGGCCAGGGCATGAACTGGAACGCGATGTGCGCCGCCTGCCACAACACCCGCCTGCGGAAAAATTACGAACCGCAAACCAACAGCTACCACACCACCATGGCCGAGATGAGCGTGGGCTGCGAGTCCTGCCACGGCCCGATGAAGGACCACGTCGAGTGGCAGGAAAAACCCCCGGCCAACGCAAAAAAGGACCCCACCCTTTCCAAGCCCAGCCGCGACCAGGTGATGGAAACCTGCGCCGCCTGCCACGCCCGCCGCGCGGAACTCACCGGCGACCTCATCCCCGGCGAGTCGTTTTACGATCACTTCAGCCTCACCGTCACCGACGAGACCGACATCTATCACCCCGACGGTCAGGTGCGGGATGAAAACTATGAGTTCGCCTCGTTCATCTCCAGCCGCATGCACCACGTCGGCGTCCGTTGTGTCGATTGCCACGACCCCCACTCCAACAAGAACATCGTCAAGGGCAACCAGCTTTGCATGAACTGCCACACCGCGCCACGTGCGGATTACCCCACCGCCCCCATCATCGACCCCACCGCCCACAGCCACCACGGCGCGGACAGCACCGGCAACCAGTGCGTTTCCTGCCACATGCCGGTCACCACCTACATGCAGCGCGACCCCCGCCATGACCATAGCTTCAGCATCCCCGACCCCAAGCTTACCAAGGAGTTCGGCGTTCCTAACGCCTGCAACCAATGCCACACCGACAAGGACACCGACTGGGCCATCGAGGCTAGCAGGAAATTCTATGGCGATAAACCCGACCGCCCGTCACGCACCCGCGCCCTCACCGTGGCTAACGCGCGCCGCGGAGATCCCGCCGCCCGCGCGCAACTCATCCAATTGCTCGCCAGCGAGGAAATCCCCGCGTGGAAAGCCACCGCCTGCCACCTGTTGGAACGCTGGGTCATGAACCCGGACACTACCGAGGCGCTGCTCAAGCAACTCACCCACAAGAGCCCTCTTGTCCGCGAGGCCGCCGTCCGCACCCTCGGCCAGCAGACACGCGCGAACAACGCCGGCGTCCGCAGCGCGATCCAGCCGCTGTTGGAAGACCCGCTCCGCTCGGTCCGCATCGCCGCCGCATGGGCGCTTGTTGACACGCTCGACCTCACCACCCGCCCCGGCCGCGAACTCGTCCACATGCTCGACATCAACGCCGACCAACCGACCGGCCGCATGCAGCTCTCCCAGTTCACCATGCTCCGCGGCGACAATGCCGGGGCCATCCGCCAGATGCGCAAGGCCATCGAATGGGATCCGAATTCTCCGCCCTTCCACCACGACCTCGCCATCCTGCTCAACATCACCGGCGACTCCGCCGGTGCCGTCAAGTCGCTGCGGGACGCCATCGCCCTCGACCCGGAAAATCCCGAGTATCACTACAAGCTCGCGCTCGCCCTCAGCGAAGCCGGCACCACTGCGGAAACCATCGCCGAGCTGGAAAAAACCGTGCGGCTCGATCCCGGCTACGCCCGTGCCTGGTACAATCTCGGTCTCGCCCGCAACGGCCTGGGCCAGCCGCAGGAAGCCATCGCCGCGCTGCGCCAGGGCGAAGCCGCAGATCCTAACGACTCCGCGATCCCATACGCCCGCGCCACCATCCACGCCCGCTTGGGTCAGAAACGGGAAGCGATGGAAGCCGCCGCGCTCGCGCTGCAGATCCGCCGGGATTTTCCCGAGGCCATGCAACTCATCCAGTCGCTTTCCCGCCCATGACAGCGGGGTTGATATAGGATCGAACGGCAAACCCGGAGCCGCATGAAAACCGCCGGGCTTGAGCGATGTCATGCGTCACTGATGGACGGTGCCCAAAGGCAAGCCGCTCATGGCGTGCCCGCGAAGTGGCTGGAAAACAACGTGGCGGAGGCGGGCCGGTTAGGTATCAGGAAGTCCGGTTTCCGGCGGCGAGATTGCGGACCATTCGCGGGAACAGGAGCCAGTGAAACGGCAGGACCGCCAGCCAATAAAGCCTGCCTAACAAGCCTTGGGGCGGAAGGTGGCCGTTTGCCGCAACGCATGGCCGCCAGCCGGCAGATCCTTGATGGCAAACTCAAGCCAGGCCTCTCCCGGAAGCTTCATTTCGGCATATAAAGAGGAAAATGGAAAGATCGCCAGAGTCGGCCAAGTGACGTAATTTCAACGTCATGGATACTTCTCTGACGATTGTTCCAGCTAACCCTGCGGGTGAGTCAAAAAACGCCGCTTCATACCCACCCGGATCCTGGCCACTGGACACTCCGGGTGGCCGTTTTTTCGCCGAGTGGGATGACCAAGCTCCCGTGACCCGCGAAGGCCAGTTGATCTTCTTCTTCCAGTTCCTGCAGGCGGGCGGAAGGTGGGAGGAATTCCTGCGCGAATGCCCTTTGAGTTACACCGGCAGCGGAGCACTCAACGTCATGGGCACCGTGCTGCTCAGCGTGCTCGCCGGCCACTGGCGCTACGCCCACATCAACGCCTTGCGCGGCGACGGCATCAACCCGGGATTGTTAGGCATGCGCGGCACCGTCAGCGAGGACGCCGTGCGCATCGCCATGTATCGCATTGAGGAAACCGCCGGCCTCGACTGGCTCTCCACCCAAATCCTCGGCAGCATCTCCCCCGCGCTCGGCCTGCCGTGGATCCTCGACATCGATGTCACCGTCAAGCCCCTCTACGGCCACCAGCAGGGAGCCGAGATCGGTTACAATCCGCAAAAACCCGGTCGTCCCAGCCACGTCTATCACAGCTACTTCGTGGCGAACCTGCGCATCAGCCTCGGCGTCGAAGTGCGCCCCGGCAACAAACACGCCGCGGCCAAAGGCCTGCCCGGCCTCTGGCAAACCCTCGAAAAACTCCCCCCGTCACCAATGGCCCACCTTCAATCGCGGTGATTGCGGCTACGGCAGCGAGACGGTCATGTTGGAGCACGAACAGCGCGCCCAGCAGGCTGATGGCCAATCTCATCGCCCTCCCGAGTAACTTGGATTTCTTAACCGCCAAGACGCCAAGGTGGATTGGATGTCGGGATCGCTGCACTTTTCTTGGCGTCTTGGCGTCTTGGCGGTGAATTTTTGAAGTTTCTTGCATGTCCACATCCGACCACCGGACCCTGGTGTTAGATGGGAAAATAGAACCACTGATGAACACGGATCATCAGGAATTCGCAGCGATTTATCCCCTTACCTGCCCGACGATTCGTCCGATCCATGCAACCTCTTGAGAATCCGTGTCCATCCGCGTTTATCCGTGGTTCCAATTCCTTTTCCAGGTTAAGATCATCCGCCTTCCGAGCCTCACCTCGCCGCCACCCCCATCGTCCCGCCCCGCACGAACTCCACTGGCGTCAGCGTCTGCCGCAGATCCTTCCTCCTGCGGCTCACGTTCGCCGCCCAGCGCACGATGCGCCGCACCACCGGCCCGCTGTCCCAGCGGATGTGGCTGATCGCGGGCCGACACCACTCAAAGGCCGGGTCGGCATCGGTGCACACCAATGAAACGTCATCCGGCACCCGCCGCCGCCCGGCGAGAAACTGCTGCGCCGCGACAAACAGCGGCGCTTCGTCGATGATCAGCGCCGTCGGCGGGGTGAGCCGGAACAGCGAATCCAAACGCGAGTGAAATCCCTCGATGCTCTCTTCCCAGTCCGGCAGATGGTAGGCGCCGGAAACGATCCCGTGGGCGGCCAAAACGTCGAGGAAGGCCTGCTCGGAGGCTCCGGGTTCAGGTAGTCGCCGCCGTGGCCGCGCCAGCAGCACGATCCGCCGGTGGCCCAGACCGATCAACACCCGTGTCGCCTCCGCGATGGCTGGTGGCTTGTCCGGTCCCACGCCCGCCATCCGCAACCCTCTTCGCCGGCCGAACAACGCGAGCGACGGTGATTCCCGTCCCGCGAACCACTCCAGGATTTCCCGCGAGCCGCCCACCACCACCCAGGCATCCGCCTCGGTATTCTCCACCAGCCCGGCGATGCGCCCCGCCTCCATCCCGAGATCCGACAGGGTCTTCGGCGCGTAAAGGGCGGCGCACCCCGCATCCAACAGCCCGTGTTGCAGCTCGACGATGTAATCCAGCCTCCGGTCCACCGCGTCGCTTAACAGGATCGCCACCCGCAGCGGACGCCGCTCCTGCAGCACCTCCGGCAGCGCGATTTTCCGCCGCCGCCCCGCCCCCTGCGCCACCAGCAGCCCGCCGGCCTCCAGTTGCCGCAGCGCCGCGTCCACCGTCTTATGGTTTACCTGCAGCTCCTCCGCCAGACGATAAATCCCCGGCATTTCCCCATACCGCCGCCCGCTCAGGATCTCCTCCCGGAGTCGCGCCGCCACCTGCTCGCTCGCCGAATTCAAACGCATCGAAGGCATACCGGAACTATTCCCCAAATGGGAATGGATCGCCAGAAAAATCCCGCTAAAATTTCCTCGACGACCTCTGCCGCAGGATATTGCTTAGGGCGACATAAGTTCCTCTGTCTCGTTTTTCCGCTTCCTTCCACGGTGGCGGGCAGTCCATCCAGCGGGTATCCTTGATCACTACAACCCCAATCAAACGAACATGAAATCCACCTCCACACTCCGCCACTTCCTCTGCATCGCCTCCAGCGCCGTGCTTGCCATTTCCTCCGCCCAAGCCGCCACTCTTACCTGGGACGCCGGTGGCGGCGGCGGCGCGATCACCAACGGCGGTGGCGCTTGGCTTGGCGCAAACCTCTGGAATGACGGCGGAGTTGCCGCCACCTGGACCTCCGGCGACGACGCCATCTTTGCCGGGCCCGCCACCAATGGCGGCGCGGTCACCCTCGCCAGCCCGACGACCGTCAATTCGATCACCTTCAGCCCGTCCTTCAACAGCGCCTACACGCTCGGCACCGCGGGTCAGGCGATCACCCTCAACAACGGCATCACGATGAATGCCAGTGCGGGTTCCGCCACCTTCGTCAGCCCGATCATCTTGGGCGGCGGTCAGTCTTGGACCATTAATTCGACGAGCGCACTCACCCTCAATTCCACGCTGAACTTGAACGGCAACGCCCTAAGCATCGGTGGTAGCGGCACCACAAGGATTGCAGGTGCCGCGGCTGCCGTGATCTCGGGTGCCGGGGGAATCAGCCTGACTGGCGGTCGTCTTGTTCTCGGCGATGCGCAGGTGCCCGTCCACACCTACAGCGGCGACACCACCCTCAGTGGCAATTCGACTCTTTTGTTTTCGAATAACTTGAGTGCCAACAGCAACATCAACCTAAACGGTGGTGTGCTTGAATCCTACTGGTCAAATGGTTTGACCCGCACGATCGGCACGGGTGCGACCCAAATTCGGGTCACCGGCGGCGAGAGTGGCTTCGCCTTGAACGGCAGCACCGGTGCGACCTTCACCCTTGGAGCACTGACTTGGGGAACTACGAATTTCGATCCCAGCAAGCTGCTCCTCCAAAACGCAAACTCGCAGGGCTCCTCCGCACTTATTTTAGCGAGTGCCATCAACCTGAACGGTGCCAACCGCACGATCGTGGCGAGCAGTGGTGTTGCCGGAACTGCCACCTCGACGATTTCGGGCGTCATTAGCAACAGTACTGGTACTGCGGGATTGA
>JAIFNK010000327.1 GCA_020047775.1 Akkermansia sp.
TTTTCCCCGAAAAAATGGGTTGCATCCCATACCGGGCCCGTCCTAGCTTCCCCCGCCCTCAACGGGCATCTCCTATGCGCGGTTAGCTCAGTGGTAGAGCACCTCCCTGACACGGAGGGGGTCACTGGTTCGAACCCAGTATCGCGCACCATCTTTTTCCATCACTCCCGATCCTTTTGATCCCTGCGATGAACGCAGAGCCGCCCGCACCTGAGGAACTGAGCGCTCTTCTCCGGCTTCTCGATGACGATACTCCCGCTGTCCGCGAGCGCGTGGCGCAACGGTTCGCCCTCTGCGGCGGGGATCTCAGCGAGTGGCTCGCGACCCAACCCCGCACGCTGAGCAGGCAGGAAAAATCACTGCTCTCCGGAATGCTGGGCCCACCCCGCCGCGAGGCGCTCGCCTGCGATTGGATCGCTCCCTCCGGTGGTGCCACCGCCCTGCAGGAGGATTGGGAATCCTTCGAGGCGCTCCTCCGCATCCTGTCGGACTTCCTCCACGACGGCATCTCACTGCGCCAACCTCTATCAGACGCACTCGACCTCCTCGCGGAAGAAGCGACTGATGACGGCATCACCACCGCCAACGAACTCCGGTCCTTCCTCTTCGACGGCAAGCGCCTGACAGGAAACCTGGGCGACTACTACGACCCGCGGAACTCGGACCTCGCCTGGTCGATCGCCGAGGGACGCTCGAATCCGTTAGGACTCTGCCTCATCTTCATGCTCGTAGGGCGCCGGCTCAACTACGACATCGAGGGCGTGAACTTCCCCGGCCATTTCATGTGCCGCATCTTCGAAGACGGATACCCGGTCATCATCGACTGCTTCGACCACGGCCAGCTGCATCTGCAATCCACGCTGCTGGAAAGCGGCAGCCTCACGCGCCCGCAACGGAACCTGATCCGCGAGACCGTCGACCCCGGAAGAATCCTGTTGCGCCTGCTCAACAACCTCCACGTGGCGCTGGAAAAAGCGCACCGCACCGAAGACGCACAATTGGTCAAGGACCTGCTGGCGACCTTGCAGTGAAATATGGAGGATGGACGTCTCGTCCATCTGGACGATGGGAAGGGAAAGAGAAGAGCTTCGCACGGTTCTTTCGCAGCACATCGGCTTCATGGACGAGACGTCCATGCTCCTTATGAGGAAATCACCAGACGCCAAGCCCGGTCAACTGGCGTTCCGCCGCCTCCGCCCAGCCGCGGTTCGCCGCCGGTGACGCGGGTGACGGATGCAGGATCCTGCCAACCGTCGCGTTGCTTCCAACAGCCTCAGCGGCGCGTTTCAGCCGTTCCTCGGCGAATCCGCCGACGCCGACCAGATACGACGGTTGGAGGATTCCGATCACTTCCTGAAGATGTTTCTGGCACGCCTCCTCCACCGGAGCCATCTCGGCGGCGGAGAGCTTGTCGGGAGTTAGATTCGCGCCGGTGGCGCTCATCCACACCAGCGGGCAATAGTTGAGGACGAAGTGGTCCTTGAAAAACGCCCCGGCATTTTCAAACCGGTCGGCGAAGAGACCCCACAAGCGGCGGCCACTCACTTCCGAGCGCTGGCACGCGAATCCTTCGACCGGGCGCTTCGGGTGCTCGTGATCCGGCTTCCCCACCGGCGTCTCGATTTCCATCCAGTCGCGCACCGCAGCCACCTCGCCGAATGGCACGCCGGTCTGCGCCATGCCGAACGGGCCGGGATTCATGCCGAGGAACACAACCCGCTTCGTCCCGCTGCCATAACGCTCGAGATATTCGCGGTGGGGCTGCCACGCGTAGTCCAGGGTCCGATAGACACAGGCCACCGGCGGTGAGAATTCAAGATCTCTCAGCGCGGCGGCCAGACGCTTGGTGGAGGCGGTCAACTTGCTCATGGAATCCGTGTCGCTTATCCCTTCCATGCGAACACCAGCACTAACAGCGCGACGGGCAGGTAAAGGAGGGTGAAGAAGAACAAGCGCCGGGCCGAGGCCCGTTCCCCGTCGCGGGCGAATTTCAGCGAGAGCGCCGTCATCATCAGCGCGAGCAAGGGACCGATGATCGTCCACAACAGGTTGGCGAAGCCGAGAAAAGCCGGCATCAGGGAAAGCAGCGCGAGCACCAAGGCGAAGCACGCGGCGAGGATCCCGCTCTTGCGTCCGGTCAGATCGCCGTTCGACCACATCTTGTAGCCTACCGATTCATACTCCTCGTGGTGCAGCCAATTGATCGCGATGAAGTGCGGGAGCTGCCAGAAAAACAGGATGCCGAACAGGAAGCCCGCCTCCCACCCGAGTGCTCCGCCCGCGCCCACCCAGCCGATGACCGGAGGAATCGCCCCGGGAATCGCCCCGACCAGCGTGTTCACCGAACTCACCCGCTTGAGCGGCGTGTAAACGAAAACATAAATCGCCACGGTCGCGGCGGTCAGGTAAGCGGCCAGGTTCCCCACCTGCACCGCCAGATGGATGATGCCGACGGCTGATAGAATCCAGCCGATCCCGAACGCCACCAGCGGATCCATCCGCCGCGACGGCAGCGGGCGGTCCGCCGTGCGCTTCATCCGGGCGTCCAGGTCCACCTCCATCAACTGGTTGAAGGCAGCCGACCCGAAGGCCACGGCCGCGGTGCCGAGGATCGTGTGAACCAGTTTCATCCAGTCCATGTCCATCCGGGAATGGATCAGGAATCCGAAAAACGTGGTGACCAGCACGAAGAAATTCAGCCGCACCTTCATCAGCACCATCAGGTCCTGCCGCAGTCCCGGCGGGGCCTGCGGGATCACTTCCACCGCGGTGGTTTTTTCAGTCGTTCCGGATTCGTCCATGCGTGCGGCGGAACAATGACCACGATCCGGACATTTCCAAGCCGCGACTTTCCCGCGTGGCGGTTTGCCGACTTGGCAATAGTCGGGCAGGTGCGAGGGCAGGGTCCCTACACTAGGGAGAAGCGACCCACAATGATTCCTGATTCAGAAGAAATTCAACCGCAGATGAACAGGATGGACACAGATAAAGATGAAGACGGATCGGTTCGGGTCGGTCAGGCAAACGCTAGCGGACTAAGCAATCATCCTCTTCATCTGCGTTCATCCTGTTCATCTGTGGTTGGTTTTTTTCCCTAGGAGCGGGCCCCAGGGTCCTGCTTTTCAACCGTCGCCCGCGAGAAGATCGCGTAGACCGCCGGCACGACGAACAGCGTCAGCAGGCCCGAGAAAATCAAGCCGCCGACCACGGCGATTCCCAGGGACTGGCGCGATCCGCCCGAGGCACCGATTGAGAGGGCGATGGGGAGGATTCCGAAGATGGTCGCGAGGCTGGTCATCAGGATGGGCCGGAAACGCGAGACGGACGCGTCGAGCACGGCCTCGATTTTCGAGAGCCCGGATTCTTTCCGCTGGTTGGCGAACTCGACGATGAGGATCCCGTTTTTCGTCACGATGCCGATGAGCATGATGATGCCGATCTGGCTGAAGACGTTGAGCGTTTGATCCGTCGCCCACAGGGAAATCAACGCGCCGACCACGGACAACGGCACGGTCAGGATGATGATGAACGGATCCCGGAAGCTCTCGAACTGGGCGGCCAACACCAGATAGATGATCAGCAGCGCGAGCATGAAGGCGAACAACAACGAGGACGAACTCTCCGCGAAGTCGCGCGACTGGCCTGCTAGAGAAGTGCGGAAATTCTCCGGCAGCACCTTTTCCGCGATGCGGTCGAGCTCTTCGATGCCATCGCCCAGCGTCTTGCCGGGAGCGGGCGTGCCTTGGATCGTCGCGGAGACCGTGCGGTTGAAGCGGTAGATCGCCGCCGGACTGGCGGACTCGGAGAAGGTCAGCAGGTTGTCCAGCGAGACCATCTCCCCGGACCCGGATTTCACGAAGAGTTTTTTCACATCGCCGGGATCGTTGCGGTCCTGCCGCTGCATCTGGGCGATGACCTGGTATTGTTTTCCGTCCTTGAGGAAATAACCGAAACGCCTTCCCGAGTAGGCGAAATCAAGCGTGCGGCCAATTTCCTCCACCGAGATCCCCAGCTCCGCGGCCTTCTTGCGGTTGATGGAAATAATCCCTTCCGGGCGGTTCACCTTGAGGTCCGCGTCGATCTGTTTGAGCACCGGACTCTTGCTCGCCTCGGCGAGGAATTCCGGCAGCACCTTGATGAGGTCTTCCAGATTGGGCGCTTGCAGGACGTAGGCGAGCGGTTGGCCGGAGCGGCGGTCGCCGATGGTCGGCGGCTGGGTGGTGATGGCGCGGACCCCGGTGAAATCCTGCATCTCGCGGGAAAGCTGGTCCGCGATTTCGGACTGGGTGCGGGTGCGCTCCGACGGCGGTTTCAGATAGATGCTCTGGGTGCCGCTGTTCGACGCGCCCCGGCCGCTGCCACCGCCGCCGATGATGCTGAAGGAGCGGAACACTTCGGGCACGTTTTCGTCCACGTGCACCGCGACCTTGTCCATCCAGCTCTCGGTGAATTCATAACTCGATCCCTCCGGCGAGGTGACGACGATGCGGATGTTCTCACGATCCTCCAGCGGTGCCAGTTCCTGCGGGATGCGGGTGAACAGCCAGACGATGAGGCCCGTGTTGAGCAGCAGCAGCGGGATCGCCAGCCAGCGGAACCGCAGGACCGGCGCGAGGGCGGCGCGGTAGCCGTGGGTGATCATCCGGAAAAACGGCTCGGTGGAGCGATAGAAAAAGTTAGGCTTCGTGCCGTGCGCCTTGAGCAGGAAGCGGCACATCATCGGCGAGAGCGTGAGCGCCACAAACGCGGAAACGAGCACGCAGCCCGCCAGCGTGACGCCGAACTCCCGGAACAACCGCCCGGTGAGGCCTGATAGGAATACGAGCGGCAGGAACACCGCGGCCAGCGCGATGGTGGTGGAAATGACGGCGAAGTAAATTTCCCGCGAGCCTTTCAAGGCGGCCTCCAGCGGCGTCATGCCTTCCTCGATTTTCGTGTAGATATTCTCCAGCACCACGATCGCGTCATCGCAGACCAGGCCGATGGCGAGCACGATGGCCACCAGCGTGAGCACGTTGATGGAATAGCCGGCCACATACATGATGAAGAAGCCGGAGATGATGCTTACCGGGATGGCGATGACCGGAATGATCGTCGAGCGCCAGTCCCGCAGGAAGAGGAAGATGATCAACGCCACCAGCCCGAAGGCGATCACCAGCGTCTCCTGCACTTCCGAGACGGAGCGCCTGACAAAGCGCGTGAAATCGTAGCCGACGTCCACCATCACATCCGGCGGGACTTCCTTTTTCACCTGTTCGAGCCGCTTGTAGAACTCGTCCGCGATGGCGATGGCGTTGGTGTTAGGCTGGGGGATGATCGCCACACCGATCCGATAGAGCAAATCGCTCTTGTTTCCCGTGCGGAGGTTTTCCGGCCCCAGTTCGGCCGTGCCGATGTCGCGGAAAAGGATCTGCCGGCCCTTTTCCTGCTTGATGATGAGGTTCTCGAAATCCTCGACGGTGGATAACCGGCCGAGCGTGCGCAGGGAAAGCTCGTTTGTCGCGCCTTCCAGCCGGCCGCTCGGCAGATCGACGTTCTGGCGGTCGAGCGCTTGCTGCACATCGGCGGGTGTTAGCGAGTGGACCGCCAGTTTGACCGGATCCATCCACAGCCGCATCGCGTAGCGTTTTTCGCCGAAAATGCGCACCGACGAGACACCGGGATCGTCTCCATCCGCTCGCGCACGATGCGGTCCGCGATGTCGCTAACCTCCAGAATGCTGCGCTCGTCGCTGATGAGTGAGAGGAAGAGGATCGGCGAGGAATCGGCGTCCGCCTTCTCGACGACGGGCGGGTTGGCATCCACCGGCAGGTCGCGGAGGGCGCGCGAGACGCGGTCGCGCACGTCGTTGGCCGCGTCGCTCAGGTCCGAGTCGAGCGTGAACTCCACGGTGATGGTGCTGCGCTCGTCGCGGGATTCCGAGGTGATGGTGCGGATCCCGGCGATGCCGTTGATCACCTGTTCCAGCGGCTCGGTGATCTGCGAGGCGATCACCTCCGGATTCGCTCCCGGATAGCTCGTCTGGACCGTGACGACCGGCGGATCGACCGCGGGATACTCGCGCACGCCGAGATAATAGAAGCCGATGATCCCGAAAAGGACGATCACGAGCGACATCACCGTCGCGAGCACCGGACGGCGGATGCTGGTTTCGGATAGACTCATGGGCTCTTCCCGGCGGTGACTTCGAGGCCCGGGCGGATGCGCAGCAGGTTGGTGGTCGCCACCACGTCGCCTTCCTTCACGCCGCGGAGGATCTGCACCCGGTCATCGGTGCGAATGCCGATTTCCACGGGTTGTAATTTCGCCTTACCCTTCTCGATCAGATAGACGCCCTGCCCCCGCGCGGACGGGACGATGGCCTGGCTGGGAACCAGGAAGCCGTTCGCCAGTCCGTCCAGGGTCAGCGTTACTTCGGCGAATCCGCCGGGCTGCAATCCCTGCGGCGCGGAGCACAGCCCCCGGACTAACAGACTACGTGTCGCCACGTCGATGGCGGGCTCAAGCACCGTGACGACCCCCTCGAACACCTGACCGTTCCCGGCAACGGTGAAGGTGAATTTCTGCCCGCTTCCCACCTCACCCGAGTAGCGTTCCGGGAGCGGAAAATCCACCTTGATGCGGGATACGTCCTGCAGCGTGATCAATGGCGTCGCCGGAGTGACGAACGCCCCCTCACTCACCTGCCGCACGCCGACCCGGCCGGCGAAAGGCGCGCGGATCTCGGTCTTGGAAATCTGCACCGCCTTGATGTTCCGCCCGGCGTTGAGGATGTCGAAGGCGGCATTGGAACTGTCGGCCTCCTGTTGGCTGATCGCCTTGCGCGGGAGCAGGTTGGCGACGCGCTGTTTCACGGATTCCGCGAGTTTCAGACGGGCGTCGATTTCGCCGAGTTCGGCCACCAGGTCGCTGTCATCGAGCTTGAAGAGCAAATCGCCGGCGGCCACCTCCGAGCCCTCCGTGACGTGGACCTTCACCAAGCGCCGCGAGATTTCGGGAACCAGCGTGACCGATTCATTCGCCCGCAAGGTGCCGACGGTCGAGAGCGTCTGCGCGAAGGGCACGCTCCGCACCACGTAAACCTCGGCCGCCAAAGGTCCGGCCTTCGGTCCTCCCTGGGCGAAGGCACCGGCCACCATCAAGGGCAGGGCAAACAACCGGGTGATGAAATACGATCTTGGATCAGTCATGGACACCGTTAGCGGAGATGCGGAAGTCTTTCTACGCAAGGAAAAGTCCGAATCCATCATGATTCGGGTTGTCCCGTGCGCCATCCCCTCCTTTCCCGCCCTCCACTCCTTCGTTTCTCTCCATCGACAGGGATCGGATGCGGTCAATTTTTTCAACGTATCCTGTCTTGCCGTAAGTCGAACGGGACGACAAATTCTTCCCCGTGAACCTCTCCCACTACCTGACCATGGACCCGCATCTCCTCCTGGGACTGCTCAACACGGAGCTGAGAAATCACTGCGACTCCCTGGATGATCTGGTGAAAACCCACAATCTCGACATGGACCTCCTCATCGAAAAAATGGCGGCGGCGGGCTACATTTACCAACCCGGATTGAACCAATTCCGCTGAACCCCGACGACCGGAATGGACAGGAACAAAAATTTGAACGATCCGCACCACCGGGATGCCTGCGGCAAGGAATATATTTCGTTGGCGGGATGGTTATGTGTGATCGGAAATCGGTCGTTCAGGCACCATCGTGAGCAAGAAAACCCTGGATTCAAAAATCATGCGTAAATGTTGTCCTGCCTGCTGTGGAATAGGTTCCCACCTCGCTCGTAAGTGGGTTCGCGACGATTCGGGAGTTTCCATCTACAAGAACATCTCCGTGCGCAGAGCCTGCGGGGTTTGTGGCGGGACCGGCCGCATCGAGGGATCCGAGACGCTTCACACCCACTTCTGCAACACCCGCGGCGTCCGCCGGGTCGCCCTCCCCGGAGTCGGGAGCCCCCCGAAACCGCTTGAGCGCGGCCTGGGGTATTTCCTCTTTATCGTCCTCGTCAGCTACGCATGGTTTCTCGTGGTCAAAGAGCATAACGGCGCTGGCGTCTGGCCGAAAATCGCGATCACCCTTGCCGCTTCGCTCACGTTGCTGGCGGTTCTCCGCAGGTTCCCGGCGACTTCGCGCTCCCTGAGGTGGGGCACCCTGGCGTTTTTCCTGATAGTCGTCTGCGGCGGCGTGGCCTTGGAAATCGTGCGGCACTGAGCCGGGTTTTGGCATCGGCGGGAGCCCCCGGCACTCCTTCAGACCGGCCGGCAGAGCACAAAAGGCAACACGACCAGCGCCTCAAACCCGGTTTTCCCATCATCCCACTGCGCGGCGTGGATCGCTTCGATTTTGACCAGATCCCCGCTCTTCAGCCAGTGTTGCACGCGGTCCGTCTCATTGGAGGAAATCGCGACGCCGACGTCTTCCAAGGCCAGCGTGGGATCGACGTAAAACAGGCTACCGGTGGCGGCGTGGGGCGCGAGGTAACTCCACGGCACCTGGCCGATTTCGTTGGCGAGTTTCTCGCGAGTGGCGGAGGGGGGTTGGTCGTTCACGAGGAATGGCATAGCAGAAATGGATTGCGCCTCCAAGCGGAAGGAGTGGGAAGAACAGGCAGGAATGCCTGTGTCACGTCGCGAGCGCGGTGGCGGCGATGTGGGCGGTGGTCCAGGCGGCTTGGAAATTGAAGCCGCCGGTGATGCCGTCGATGTCGATGCACTCGCCGACGAAATAGAGCCCCGGGATGACGCGGCTTTCCATGGTGCGGAAGTCGATGGAGCGCCGGCCGATGCCGCCGGCGGTGACGAACTCGTCCTTGTTGGTGGTCTTGCCGGCGGCTTCGAAGCGGGCGGATTTCAGGGCGTTCGCCAGATCGGTGGTGGCGGATTTCGAAAGGTGGCTCCAGGTCATTTCATCGGGGATGCCGCAGCAGGTGACGATGCGTTCCCACAGGCGGCGCGGGATGGGGGGGATGGGCGTGTTGCGGATGAGCTTGGCGCTCTGGGTGCGGCGGATCTCGGCAAAGCGTTCTTTCAGCGCGGCCATGTCGAGCTCGGGCAGCCAGTCGATGAGGAAGGGGAACTGGTGGTTTGTCTCCGCGAGCGCGCGGGCCTCCCAGGCGGATAGACGCAGGACGGCGGGTCCGCTGAAGCCGCGGTGGGTGATGAGCAGCGGTCCTAACTGCGCGGCACCGTGGCCCTCCCGGCGGATGGCGACCTTGGGATGGGCGAGGCCGGCGAGCTCGCTGATGCGCGGATCGGTGACGTTGAAGGCGAACAGCGAGGGGACGAGCGGCTCGATGGGTTGTTCGAGTTTTTTCAACTGGGTGAGCAGCGGGCTGGCTTTGAGCGAGCCGGTGGCGAAACAAACGGCGCGGGCGACGACGGGTGTTTGCTGGTTTTCGAATTGGAGCGAGAAGCTGCCGTCGTCGAGGCGGGCGATCCCGATGAGTGATTGGTTCTTCAACAGCGGGATGCGGCTCTCGCGGGCGCGGTTGAGGAAACAATCGATGACGGTGTCCGAGCTATCAGTCACCGGAAACATGCGGCCGTCCGGCTCGGTCTTGAGGGTGACGCCGTGGCGGGCGAACCAGTCCACGGTATCGGAAGGCTGCCAGCGGTGGAATGCGGCGAGCAACTCGCGGGAGCCGCGCGGATAGTTTTTCGACAGCTCGCGGGGGTCGAAACAGGCGTGGGTGACATTGCAACGCCCGCCGCCGGAAATTCTAACTTTCTGGAGGAAGTGGGAGCCTTTTTCGAAAATCACGACGCTGCGGTCCGGCACCAGCTCGGCGTATTGGAGCGCGGTGAAAAAGCCGGAAGCGCCGCCGCCGATGACGGCGAGATCGAGGATGGTTGGGAGAGTGTTCAGAAGTTAACGCTGTGGCACGCGGCGGAGTTTGGAGATGTCGTGTCCGGATTTTTCAAGGGTTTTCACCAATCCGGCATAGGTTTCGGGGGAAATCGTCTTGGTCCGCGCCATGATCCAGACGTATTTGCGGTCCGGCACGCCGATGATGGTGGTCTGATAGTCGTCGGCAAGCGAGGTGATGAGATAAGCCGCCTTGAAGGGCCAGACGAACTGCATCCGCCACTCAGCGTTGGTCTCGCGGTTGTGGACGAAGCCGCGCGGGTTGTAGGTTTTCAGCGGGCCGTCGAGGCTGCCTTTGTTGAACTTGAAGGTGGTGGCGATGGTGCCGTCCGGATCGAGTTGGTAGCTTTCGACCGCGTTGTAGGCCTGCGTCTCGATGAAGGTCGGAATGTGAGCGATGACATACCAGTCGCCCATGAATTTCTTCAAATCGACATGGCGGTTGATGGCGCGCTGGGGTGGCGTTTTCACCGTGGCCTTGCAACCGGACAATCCGGCGGCGATCAGCAGTGGGATTCCGACTGCGGCGAGGTGACGTGGTTTCAGAGGAGGGCGGAGCATGTAGAAATTATCGCCGCCACCGTGGGTCGCACAAGTGGGAGAATTGGGCAGAATCATTGACAGCAGAATCATTTCTCAGATCCGAATCCAATGATTCCGCTGTCTCTAGTTTTTCTTCGCATACACGAGTCCGCTGCGGGACGGCGTGTAAACCTGCATCACGCCGTCGGCGGTGACCGGATAGTCGAAGGCGTGATCGACGCGGCCGTGGCCGCCGGTGTCCGTGAGGTCGGTGTCGAGGATGAGCTCGCGGGTTTCCAGGCCGGGGACGTGGATGGGGTAGCCGAAGACGGAGTTCGCGGTGGAGAAGTTGAAGACGAAGATCAGGTTCGCACGCTCGGCGACGATGATTTTTTGTTCGTGGTCGATGTAAAGGTTCTGCGCCGGTGGGGCGGTGAGCAGGTTGGTTTTTCTAGCGAGCTCCATCAGCTGCTTGTCGAATTCGGCGAGCCAGCCGTATTTCAAATCCGGATTGTCCACCAGCGACCATTGGCGGCGGCAGTAGTGATAGGACCAGCCGTTGCCCTCGCGCGGGAAATCGAGCCACTCGGGATGGCCGAACTCGTTGCCCATGAATGTCAGCCAGCCTTCGCCGCCTAACACCAGCGTGACCAGCCGGATGAGCTTGTGCAGGGCGATGCCGCGCTCGATGACCGGGTTCGGGTCGGTCTTGCCCATGTGCCAGTACATTTCCTTGTCCATCAGCCAGAAGGCGAGCGTCTTGTCGCCGACGAGCGCCTGGTCGTGGCTCTCGGCATAGGCGATGGTGGCCTCGCCGAAACGGCGGTTCGCGAGGATGCCCCAGAGTTCGCCCATGTCCCAGTCCTCGTCGCGGCTGTGCTTGAGAAGTTTGATCCAGTAGTCGGGGATGCCCATGGCGAGGCGATAGGAAAAACCGAGCCCGCCGTCCTCGATGGGGCGGCAGAGGCCGGGCATGCCGGACATGTCCTCGGCGATGGAGATGGCTCCGGGTTTGATTTCCTGGATGAGCCGGGAGGCGAGTTTCAGATAGAGAATCGCCGCGTCATCGGCGTCGCCGCCGAAGTAGTCGTCGTAGTTGCCGAAGGATTTCATCCCGCGGGAGTGATAGAGCATGGAGGTGACGCCATCGAAGCGGAAGCCGTCGAAACGGAATTCCTCCAGCCAGTAGCGGACGTTGGATAGAAGAAACTGCCGGACTTCCGGGCGTGCGTAGTCGAAGCACTTCGAGTCCCACGCCGGGTGGTCGCCGAGCGGGCCGTCGTGGAAATACTGGTGGCCGGAGCCATCGAAGTTGTTGAGGCCCTCCGCCATGTTTTTCACGGCGTGCGAGTGGACGACGTCGAGCAGCACGGCGAGACCGAGGCCGTGGGCGGTGTCGATGAGGTATTTCAAATCCTCCGGCGTGCCGAAGCGCGAGCACGGCGCGAAGAACGAGGAAACATGGTAGCCGAAGGAGCCGTAATACGGATGTTCCTGCACGGCCATGAGCTGGACGGTGTTATAACCGGCTTTGACCACGCGGGGCAAAACGCTGTCGGCGAATTCCCGATAGGTGTGGACGCGCGGCTCCTCGCCGGCCATTCCGACGTGGGATTCGTAGATGAGCGGCGCTTTGATCGATGTGGGATCGAACTCGTGTTTCCAAACGTACTGCTGCGGGGTGTGCCAGATTTGTCCGCAGTAGTCATGGGTTGTGGGATCCTGCACCGCGCGACGGATGCAGGCGGGGATGCGGTCGCGGCGCGAGCCGTCGGCCCCGGTGATGTGGAGTTTGACCTTCTGGCCGTGGGCGAGTGTCTCGCCGGGCAGTTCGAGTTTCCAGACGCCGCTGTCGGAGGAGGCGAGAGGATGGGATTCGCGGTTCCAGTTGTTGAAATCGCCGATGAGCGAGACGGCCTGCGCGCCCGGTGCCCACTCGCGGATCGTCCAGGTACTGGTCGTCGGGTGGAAGTGGATGCCGACGTATTTGTGGCCGGTGGCGTAGGCGGCGAGGGTTTTCGAGCCTTTTTCAATGGTCGCCAGAGCTTCGGAAAACTGCTGCATCCGGCGCTCGATGGCGCCTTGGTGCGGGGTGAGCCAGGGATCGTCGAGGACAAGCTTGGGGGTCTGTGTCATTGCGGGTGAGGATGGAGAGTCCGCTTGGCATCGGGAAGCGAAATCCACCGGGAACGCGAAGGCCATGATCGGAAACCACGTCAGGGCTTCGGGATTTCAAGCGCTTTGCAGATCGCCCATGCGGTGGGCTCCTTGACCTCCCGATGGCGGGGGACTGCGGTTGTCTTCCGCTTTTCCGGATTCCACCAAACCGCATGCCGCGAGCCCTCCCGATAGAGCTCGCATCCCTGTGAGCGCAGATGTCGTTCCAGGTCCGCGAGTTTCACATCGCCGCGAGTTCGAATGTTTCACGAAATGATTCCGCCGGTTCATCGAGACGGGCGAGTTCGCGATTGCATTCCAGAACCATCCGCAGGGCATCCGCCAAGTTGTCGCGCGCTTCCTCGATGGTCTCGCCCTCCGAAATCGCGCCTGGGATCTCTTCCACGAACGCAGTGTAGCCACCCTCCGGAGCGGAAACAAATACAGCGGTCAATTTCATGGCCGGAAGCTAGCCCAAGGAAATCGACGGCGCAATTCAATTGCCGCCTTGCAAAAATGTTCATTTCGACTTCTGGAATAATCCGGAAACCGGATTATGATCGGCAAAATTCAATCTCATGAAAATTCTCCACATCCCCCTCATCGCGCTTTGCAGCGTGGTTTCCGCGACCGCCAATTTTGCGGATCTCATGAAATCCGGCGACGCGCATGACGCCAAATCCCAGTGCAACGAGGCGCTGAAATACTACCTGCCGGCCGAGAAACTTGAGCCGAAAAACGCCGAACTACTGGTCAAAATCGCCCGCCAATACGCGCTCCTCATGGCCGATCTGCCGACGGACGCGGACAAGCTCGCTTCCGGTCGCAAGGCACTGGCCTATGCCGAGCGGGCCGTCGCCGCAGCTCC
Organism: Akkermansia sp.; assembly: GCA_020047775.1. Taxonomy (GTDB): domain Bacteria; phylum Verrucomicrobiota; class Verrucomicrobiia; order Verrucomicrobiales; family Akkermansiaceae; genus Luteolibacter. Next base: position 13,420 of record JAIFNK010000327.1, read on the forward strand.
TAACGAGTGCGATCCGCACCTCAGCGTGGCGATCTGCCTGGGGAAAATCACCCCGTTTCTCGGCAATCGGGAAACCGTGGAGAGCTCGCGGAAAATCAAGATCGCGGCGGAGAAGGCGGTGAAGCTGAATCCGAAAAACGACTACGCCTGGCATATGCTCGGACGCTGGCATCAGTCACTGGCCAACATCGGCGGCGCAACCCGCGCGCTGGCCGGCATCATCTACGGAGGCCTGCCCGCCGCTTCCAACGACACCGCGGTGGAGTGCTTCCGCAAAGCCATCGCCCTCAACCCCAAGCGGCTCGTCCATGTGGTCGAGCTCGGCCGGACTTACGGGATGATGGGACGCAAGGATGAGGCAAAACGCTATTTGCAAACCGGACTCTCCATGCCGAACCAGGAAAAAGACGACCCGGAAACCAAGCAACGCGGCAAAGCCTCGCTCAAGGAGATTTCCTGACAGCCTATCGTGCTGTCCGTGGAAAATTTCCAGGTGATTCCACCATACACATCGGTCGAAGTGCGTATCTTGCACGGATGCCGACCACACCCGCTCTCAATGAAATGGAATCGCTGCGCAGCCATATCTCGCAACTCGCTTCCCTGCCGGAATCCACCGCCCCAACCGTCAGCGCCTATCTGGATCTCTATAAATCCAAGGATTATCTGAAATCGAAACTCGCGCTCTGGGCGGTGGCCGCCCGCTCCACGCTGAGTCCGCAGACCCGCGGCTTATTCGACCATGCGCGGCACGATGTGGAGAGGGTCATCGCCGAAGATTGGCCGGAAGGGATCGGCAGCGTGGCCGTTTTCAGCCGCCACGGGGAGAGCCCCTTCCACCTGGTCATCCCCTTCAGCGTCTCGCTGGACCTGCACTTCGACACCGCGGCCCGGCCGGCGATTTTTCCGCTGGTGCAGTTAAAGGATCGTTTTCACCGGTTCGTGGTCGTCATCGCCACCGACGATGCGTCGCGGATTTTCGAGGTCACGCTGGGAACGGTGAGCGAGTCGATTCTCACCCAGCGCCCCGAACTGGGCGGCAGGCTCGGGCGCGAATGGGGGCGCGAGCACTTCCACCAGCGGAAGCGCGAGAGCGATCACAAATTCCACCGCGACCAGGTGACCATCATCACCAACCTGATGTCCCGGCGCGGGCACAACCACCTGATTCTGGGAGGAAATCCGCGTCACGTCGCCGGCTTGCGGGAAATCCTGCCCAAGCACATCAGCGCGCGCGTCGTGGGCGAGTTGTTGAAAACGCCGTCCGGCGGGGACTACTCCGCGGTGCTGGAGCAGGCGATCGACACCTTTGTGGAAGTGGAGCGGGCGGAATCCCGCGACACGGTGGGCCGCCTGCACGAACAGGTCCGGCGCGGCGGGTTGGCGGTGGTCGGCGTGGTTCACTCGCGGGAGGCGATTCTCGGCGGCTATGCGGCGGAACTGGTGATTTCCGAGGAGCTTCCCAAGTCCGAGCGGGAGGAACTCACCCGCCTCGCGACCGAGCGGAATCTGGCGATCGAAGTCTGCGAGGGCGACGAGCTGCTAGCGACCCAGGGTGGCGTCGGCTGCCTGCTCCGATACCGGCCGGAGTTTCTACCGGATGAGGCGGTGGCGGTCTGATTGGTGCCAGAGGCTCGTGCCCGGCACGAGCCCGTCGCCTCAGGATCCTCGGATTTTCGAGCCATGCGGGAATCCCCACTTGCGCCCGGATCGGAAAGAGATCATCACTTTCTGAGAGAAAATCGGGGGTCGGCTCCCTACCGGCCCCCGAACAAACCACCCCCGCAGACCGGCCAAACCGCTCATGGTATCGAGGCGAGATTCTCTTCAGTTCATTTTCGTAAATCAGCATGCCCTCCCACAAAATCACTCCCCACAAAACAGACATCGCCGCCTTGGAGCCATTCGACGGGCTCGGGATGGAGCGGGTCTTCGTCGTGACCGAGCTGCGGCAGGCGGAGATCGCGCTCGAAGAGCTGTTACGGGCCGGGCAGGTGGGGTTCGACACCGAGTCCAAGCCGACTTTCCAACGGGGGCAAGTGTCCGAGGGGCCGCACGTGCTACAGTTCGCCACCACAGAGAAGGCCTTCATTTTCCAGTCGCACTGCGTCGAGAGCCACCCGGCGATCATGGAATTGTTGCGGTCCACCGAGCTGATGAAGATCGGTTTCGGGCTGGGTGGGGATCTCCATCAGATTTCCAACCGCTTCGGCATCCAACCCGGTTCGATCGTGGATCTGGACCGCTCGTTCAAGCAGCTCGGCTACCGGAATGCCGTGGGCGCGAAGTCGGCGGTGGCCATGCTTTTCAACCGCCGGTTTTTAAAATCCAAGTCCGTCACCACCTCGAACTGGGCGCTGAAGGAGCTGACCGACCGCCAGCTCCTGTATGCGGCGAACGACGCCTACGCCGCGCTCAAGGTGTTTCACGCGCTGCAGGAAGCGGAAAAATAAGCTTCAGTCGGGCTCCTTGAAATCGAGGATGACCCCGGTCATCGCGGCGAAAATCCGGAGCACCGCGAGCGAGGCCTTGGGGAACGGAAACTGGGAGAAAACGCTGGGAATCTCCCCAAGCAGACAGCCGCCGGACATGCCCCGCTCGGCGGCGATTCCCAACAGGACGCCGTTGAGCCCGCTGATCTGGCCCTCGTTCATCGGCCGTACTTTGAGGCTCTTGAACTCCGTCAGACTTTCGGGGTCGATGGCCGCGCCGAAGACGTGCGACTCCTGCTCGGGCCGCATCTGAGTGCCCATGGCGGCGAACGTGAAGACCCGCTTCACACCGAGGAGCTCGACATGACCGATGAGCTGCGAGCAGAACGCACCGCCCTTGGCCGGCGGCTGCGCCTCGCCAATGAAGACGATGAGGTCGTGCCGTTTTTGCGGATCGTGCCACAGGAACATCCGGCTGCGCGGCAGGCGTCCGGTTTTGATCAGGCCGTCCTTCACCTCCACGCGCTCGAGATCGAAAAACTCGCGCGCGGGGAACTCGGCGAGCAGATGCATGCCGAGCTTGGCCATCAGATAGTAGTCGGCGCTGAGCACCACCGCGCCCATTCCGGGCCATGCGGCGACCAGCCAGGGGTCATTGAGATATTGTTCCTTTTCCATACTGCGGTATTCGTCCGGCCCGTAACGGGTCCGGTGACACCATACCTCCGGTTAGAGGTTCAGTTTCCGTTGAGGAAACGTTCTTCGAGTTCGGGCAGGGGGATGCTTGTCAGGTCGCCGGCCACGGTTTCCGCCAGGCAGTTGCGCGCGGCGGCGGGCAGCGCCTTGACCAGGCTTGGCAGCACCGTCTGCGGGAAGACAAGACGCCACGCCGGGCTGCCGGCCGAGGTAACGATCTCGCCGATCTTCGAGGCGATGCGTTCCAGCGCTTGTTTTTCGAGTTCGGACTTGAGGTTGTGTTCCTCGCCGTAGGACATGCCGCCGAGGCGATCGACCGCACCGCTTTGCGGAAAGCGGCCGGCCTGGTCGGTGACGACTTCGCTGATTTGTTCGGGCCGCATTTCCACGATGCCGCCGGGGTATTCGGACAGATGGGCTTGCTGCTGCGGGTCATCTCCCGCTTCACGAAATTTCACGGGCCTGACCCGTCCAAGATTGGCAATGACGATAAGCGTTTCCATAATGTTGGGGGGATGATTCACCTTTAACATGAACGATTCCAAAGACGCCTGCAAGCCATCAATTCGACAGAAAAATGACTTCCCAAGTGCTAACGAAACATCGGCCGCGGTGGTTTTTCCCGTTTGAAATACCCTAAAACCAAGGCAATCCCGACGATTGAAAGGATTCCAGAGTCGCCGATCCGCTCGTAAAGCGAGAAGCTCGGGCGAAGCGGGACTTTCAACTTCGCGAGCAAGGAGCCGCGGGTGAAATGACTGCCTTTTTCATCGGTCAGGATCTGGCGCTTCCAGGAATCGGGTTCGGTGGAACCTGTGGAGTCCAAGGCCGCACTGACACCGGTGTTAGCACAGCGCAACATCGGCCGCCGGAGTTCGATGGCGCGAAACCGGGCGTTGGCAAAATGCTGGGCCGCTGCCGGGGACTGCTTGAACCAGCCGTCGTTGGTCACATTGATGATCACCTGCGGGCCGGGCCGGGTGAATTTCCGCGTCAGTCGGGCGACGGAATCCTCGAAACAAACGGTCGGGATCGCGCCGATCACGGTTTGCCCGGCCGGAATCGGCAGCGGATCGAGCGATTCGCCCGGCGTGAACGAGCCGCCGAACTGCATGCCGGACTGTTGTTCGTAGATTTTTTTCAGGAACGGCAGCGAGTCCACGAAGGGAATCGTTTCGCCGAAAATCACCAGATGCCGCTTTCGATAGGTCTGAAGCTGGTCCTCGGGGGACATCACGGCGATGGAATTGTAGGCACGGCCCTCAGGCTTCATCACCAGCTCGTCGCCGCGTTTTTCGGCTTCCAGCTCGTTCACGCCGTAAATCAGCGAAAACGGACCCGCCGTGCGGACTTGTTCGAGCGTGTCGTGGTTGATTTGCCAGGTCGCCCAATCGCCTTCCTTGGTGCGGAGAATCCGGCCGGTGAGCGCGCATTCCGGCCACATCACCCAGTCCGGCCACTGGCCCGATCCTTTCAAGGCATCGAGCGCCTTCAGGGTTTCGTCCTCGTAGGCTTGGTGGATTTCAAGATCCGTCCACAAGACCTGCCCGGCATCCTGCGGGATATTGATCTGCACCAGCAGCGTTTTCAGCGGCACGGATTCCGCGCCGCGCTCGAGGGAAATCCGGAAATTTCCATAACAGTAGAGCAAAACCACGAGCAGCACCGCCAGCCGGAGAGCGCCGCGGCGGGCGAATCTCTCCCGCACCGTTTGGAGCAGGACCGCTTGGAAAAACACTAGCAGCAGGGAAAGCCCGAGCACGCCGAACACATCCGCCCCCTGCGCCATCACCCGTGATTCATGGAATGCCACGCCCAACGGATTCCAGCCGAACCCGGTGAACAACCAGCCTCGCAGCCATTCCAGGCCCGCCCACACCGCGCCGAGGCAGAACGCGATCCGCAAGTTCGACCCGAGCCCGCCGGTTTTCCCCGGCTTCCCCCAAGTCGCGGCGAATGCTCCGAACAGCCCCCAGAAAATCGCCAGATAAAGCGGCAGCAGCACCGCGCCGAGCCAGGAAACGGTCGAGAGCCAGTTGAACTGGATCAAACAACTCACCGCGCCGCCGAGATATCCGATGCCAAAGCCTTTCCAGCCGAGGCGTTTCCCCTGGATGGACCCAAGCGCCCATAACAACGGAACCATCGCCACCCACGCCAATGCGGAAAAGGAAAACGGCGGGAATAGTCCGGCGACTAAAAAACCGCTCGCCACCGCCGCGGCGATTCGCATCCACACCGAATCTTTCGTCATGCGCCGAGCATCGACGGACAGCGGCGGGTGGTCCACTGATTTCAACCTTCACCCGGCGGCGTCACCACCACCACGCGCTCCACGCCGCGTTTGGAAAATTCCTCCCAGTAGCGTTTTTCCCAAGCGACGGTGCGGGCCCGGCGGTCTTCCTCGCTCAGCGCCTCCCATGCCTTGAAGCCGATCGCCCGCGCCAGATCGCGGTCGGCGAGGCGCACGGCCAGCTCATCCCAGAAACTCTCGTTGCGGAATTCCTCGTAACACTCGTGATAGAAAAGGTTTTCCTCGCGCTCCTGCTTCACCCGGAATCGCTGGCTCTCCTCGTCGAACTCGATCCAGTCGCCCAGTCCCGAGTGCCCGGCTTTTTCGAGAATCTTGCTTTCCAGGTTCTCAAACGCGGACACCTGGTCGTTGGCGGTTTCCTTCTGGTTCCACGACGCGACGTTCGCCGCGAGGCTGACCATTTCCACCAACGTGGCGAGTTCTTGATCGGAAAGGCGCAAATGCATTCGTGCCGGGAACAAACCACCGCAGCGCCCGCCCCGCAAGCCTGCAACACTCCGGGCTTGATCTTCGGAAAATCCCCCGCCAGTTTACCCGCCTGCCCCTGCACGAGTAGCTCAGCGGTAGAGCGGTCCGCTTACACCGGATTGGTCGGCGGTTCGATCCCGTCCTCGTGTACCAGTTTTTTCCCGGCGTTCGGGAAATTTCAAACGGTGAGGGATCCGGTATCTTTCGTGTTGTCATCCAGACTCCCCATTTCCGCGCTAAACCGCTGATCTCAGGGGATGACAACCTTCAACCGCGCAAAGATTTTCTGATCCGAGGAGCGTGGAATATAAACCTGCACTCTGTCCACACCCGCCCCGAAATTGTCATTACTTTCCACGATTCTCACTCCGTTCGTGCCGTGCACAGCTTGGCTCCAAGCACCGGCCATATCAGCGTCATACTCCACTCCGCTCACCACACCGCCCGCAACCGAAGAATCGGTTCTGCGATAGGTGAATAGGAGGTAGTCGCCTGCCGGAATCGTGCCGCCGGGATCAACCTGCCGTTGCACAGTAGGA
>JAIFNK010000204.1 GCA_020047775.1 Akkermansia sp.
GCGGCCTCGCGATCGACCAGGTCGGCGTCTCCGATTTGCGCTACCCCATCCACGTGCTCGACCAGGACGGCAAGCCGTTCCCCACCGTCGCGAAAATTTCGATGTCGGTGCACCTTCCCCATCATTTCAAAGGCACGCACATGAGCCGGTTCCTCGAAGTGTTGAGCAAGCACGAGGGTGAGGTCACCATGCGCACGCTTCCCGAAATCCTCCGCGACCTGAAGAAGCGCCTCGACGCCGAGGAGGCGCACATCGAGGTGGCGTTCACCTATTTCGTCACCAAAAAAGCCCCCGTTTCCGGTTCACCCGCCAAGGTCGGTTGCGACGTGGTTTTCCAGGGAACCTCCAACGGCACCGTCGATGACTTCGTGCTCTGCGTCACCGTCCCCGTCACCACGCTGTGCCCGTGCAGCAAGGAAATCAGCGAATACGGCGCGCACAACCAGCGCGGCTATGTCACCCTTGAAGTCCGCCCGAAGGCGACTAACGGCGGCTGGGAACTCATCCTCATCGAGGACCTCATCGCCGTCGCCGAGAAGTCCGGCTCAGCGCCGGTGTATGCGCTGCTCAAGCGCACCGACGAGCGCTTCGTCACCATGCAGGCTTACGACAATCCGGTCTTCGTCGAGGACGTGGTTAGAAATGCCGCCGCCCTGTTGCGCGCCGACCCGCGGGTATCCTCGTTCACCGTCAAGGCGGTGAACCACGAGAGTATCCACGATCACAACGCCTTCGCGACCATTGTCAGTGCGAATGCACGATAGAGAAGAATTTTTCAACCGCGGATGGGCACGGATCAACGCAGATAGGAGGAAGAGTTAGGAATAAGATTTACGAATCCACGGGCTTTGTTATTCTTTCTTCATTAACGTCCATCCGCGTTCATTCGCGGTTCATTATCTCTCCTTTCCCCCATGAAGATCATCCCGCCGGAAATCCTGTTGGAAGCCTACGCCAAAGGAGTGTTCCCCATGGCGGAAGAAGGAGAAATCCTCTGGTTTTCCCCCGAACGCCGCGGCCTCATCCCGCTCGACGAGCGCTTCCACATCCCCCACGGCCTCGCGCAAAGCCTGAAGCGCAAGCCCTTCGAGATCCGCTGGGACACCGCCTTCCGCGAGGTCATGCTCGGCTGTGCCTCGCGCGATGAGACATGGATCGACGAAGTCATCCTCGAAAGTTACTGCACCCTCCACGACCTTGGCCACGCCCACTCCGTCGAGTGCTGGGATGCGGAAGGCCTGCAAGGCGGGCTCTACGGCGTTGCCCTGCCCGGAGTGTTTTTCGGCGAAAGCATGTTTTCCCGCAAAACCGACGCCTCGAAAATCGCGCTCGTCGCACTGGTCGAGCGCCTGCGGGAAATGCAGGTCAGCTTGCTCGACACCCAGTGGATGACGCCGCACCTCAAGCAGTTCGGCGGCTATGAATTGTCCCGCAAGGACTACCAAGCAGCCCTGGGTCAAGCCCTCCGATTGTAACTGGAGCCCGTAATTCCGAGCCCCACCCGACAGGGGGGAAACAATTTGCCCGCCCGGTCACATTTGGCTTTTCGTCAGGACCGGAATACGAATACTCCGCCCCTCTGGAAGATTCCGGCCGGCTTAGCTCAGTGGTAGAGCAACTGATTTGTAATCAGTAGGTCATCAGTTCGACTCTGATAGCCGGCTCCATAAAAAACTCATTTTCAATGAGTTGGAGAGAGTGAATTTCCGATCTAATCGAAGAGAACGGCCTTTGCCATTCCTTTGCCACTTTGTCCAGTCGGCGATTTTTCCCGTCCATCATGGGGCAGGAGTTTTCGACCGGGGAGGGCTTTGCCGCCTGGGCCGGGCGATGATCTCCGGGTTGATGAAATCCTTGCCCATGAAACGGAAGGTCTGGGTGACGAGGCCGCTGGTTTTTCCCGCCATCCGCATGATGCGCGGGGTGGTCTTGCGGAGGATGATTTCCTGGTTGCCACTCCATCCGATGCCTTCCGGTCTGGACAGGGGCGTGCACCGTCTCCAGAGTGGGGGCGGGTTTATGCGTATTTCCGACCGTTACATTGCGAGGCAGGTGCTTACGGGCACCTTGTATGCGGTCATGGTGCTGGGAATCGTGCTGGTGCTGGGCAATCTCTTCAAACAGATCCAACCCTTGCTGGTGGACCAGAAGGCGCCGTTCGGGCTGGTGTTGCGGTTCGTGATCGGGGTGTTGCCGCTTTCGCTGATGTACACGATCCCGTGGGGATTCCTGACGGCGGTGCTGATGGTGTTCGGCCGGATGTCGGCGAGCCATGAGATCACGAGTTTCCGGGTGGCGGGGCTGAGTTTGGTGCGGCTCTCCGCGCCGGTGTTTTTGATCGGGGCCTTGCTATCGGGGCTGAGCTTGTGGCTGAACATCCATGTGGTGCCGAATGCGAAGTCATCGACGCGGCAGTTGATCTACGAGCAGGCGGCGCGTGATCCGGGCTCGTTGCTGAAGCCCGGAGTGGTGCAGGGGGATTTCAAGGGCGACGGCCAGGAGGTGCAGAAACTTTTGATCGAGGGGAAGACCGGCGAGTGGGTGGAAGGATTTCATTTTCACGTGCTGCCGAAGGACACGCAGGATGGGACGGGCATGACTTACGTGCATGCGGCAAGGGCGGCGATGTCGGTGGATCGGGAGAAGAGCCAGCTGCGATTGAAGCTGGTGGATGCGTATTTCGAATCCCGGAACGCGAAGGGCGAGGTGGACATGGTCTTTGCCGGTGAGGCTGAGCCATTGGTGATCGATCTGAAAAACGCGAGTAACCGGAAGGTGCGCCCGGGCTTGATGTCGAACGAGCAAATCCGGCGGCAAATCGCGGGTGATCCGGCGATGCCCGCCAATACGAGGGTGAAGCTGGAGTCCGAGATCATGACGCGGTATTCGTTTTCGATGGCCTGCCTTGCTTTCGCGTTCGTGGGCGTTCCGTTAGGATTGCAGTCGCACCGCCGGGACACGACGCGGGGCCTGATGATCAGCGTGCTGATCGGCACCGGCTATTTCCTGATCACGATGATGGCGGACCAGGTGAAGTCGGGCCCGGGAGCGACGGCCGTATTGTGGGCACCCAATGTGCTTTGTGTCTTGTGTGGATTGGCCCTGTTTCGCAGAGTTCGCTTCAGTCGATGAAAATGGTCCGTGAGCTCGTGAAGGTCTTCCGCAGTGTCCGGGATTTCTTCGCTGCGGAGCGGGTGGTCCTGACCCCGTTCGTGCGGGATCTGAAGCGCTATGATTCCGGGAAACTCCGCGCTGACCTGTGGGCGGCGGGGAATGTGACGGTGCTGGCACTGGCCCAGGGCATTGCTTTCGCCGCGATTGCGGGGCTACCGGTGGTTTATGGAATCATCAGCACGGCGGTGGCGGCGATGGTGGCACCGTTCTTCGCCGGATCCCGGCACACGATTCTCGGGCCCACGAATGCCACGGCGTTCATGCTCTTCAGCTTTTTCTCGGTGAATCCCGCGCTGGTCGGGCGCTGGGGCGAGTTGATTCCCCTGCTCGTCGTGATGGTGGGGCTCGTTGCGACGGTGGGCGCCCTGCTGCGGGTGGCGGATCTGCTCCAGTATGTGTCACGCAGCGTGCTGGTGGGCTACATTTCCGGGGCGGCGGTCCTGATCGTGGCGAACCAGTTGACGCCGTTTCTCGGCTTGTCCGCCTATGTCAGTGATGAAACTTCCTCGACGTTCGCCGGGCTGTTGGTCGGGTTGGCGCGCTCGATTCACCACACGCAATGGGTGTCGGTGCTGATCGGTGCGGCGACCTTGCTGGTGTTCTGGGCGATCCGGCGGTGGCGGCCGAAGTGGCCGGCCTTCGCGCTCGCGCTGCTGGTTTCATCGGGCGTGTTCGGCACGCTGATCCATTCGGGGGTAGCTCCGTTCAAGGGAGTGAAGATGTTTGAGACGTTCGGCTTCGAGGATCTGATGTTCAAGATGCCCCACTTGTTGCGGGCGGACATTTTCGCAGATATCTCGGCGCTGCTGAGTATCGCCTTCGCGATCGCTTTCCTGGCATCCTTGGAAAATACCTTGATGGCGAAAACACTGGCGTCGAAGACCGGTGACCGGTCGGATGCGAACCAGGACATGCTGGCCGTGGGCATGGCGAATCTTGCCACCGCCTTTGCCGGTGGCATGCCGGCATCCGGTTCGCTCACCCGCTCGATGCTGAACCAGGAATCCGGCGCGCGCACACGCTTCGCCTCGTTGTTTTCGGGGATTTATACGATGGGATTCGCACTCCTGATTGCGGCTTCGGTCGGGTGGGGGGTGCCGTTGATCGACTTTGTGCCCAAGCCCGGATTGGCGACCCTGGTCATCGCGCTGTCGTTTTCATTGTTCAATCTCCGGCATATCCGGATCTGCCTGCGCTCGACCCGGGACGACGCCACGGTCTTGATCATCACGTTCATCGCCACTTTGCTGGCTCCGTTGCATGTGGCGATTTTCATCGGCGTGGCCATTTCCATCACCCTGTTCCTGCGCAAGGCCAGTCATCCCCATCTGATCGAGTATGAGTTCAGCGAGGCGGGCGAGCTCCGCGAAATGGGCGAGAAGCGGCAACGCCCGATTCCCGCGATCTCCATCGTGCATGTCGAAGGGGATTTGTTCTTCGGTGCGGCCGAGTTGTTCCGCACGCAGATCCACCGCACGGCTTCGGATCCTGCGATCAAGGTCATCATCCTGCGCTTGAAAAACGCCCGGCACCTCGATGCGACGAGCGTGATGGCGCTCGAAGACCTGATCCTGTTCATGCGGAAAAAGGGGCTGCATCTCATCGTTTCCGGCGCGACCCGCGAGGTTTACCGAGTTCTGAAGAAGTCAGGAATCCTGCTCACCCTGCAAGATGGCTGCGACCGGAGAAATGGCGAAAGCAACATTTTCCTGACCAATCCGAGGAACCCGAATCTTTCGACCCGCGCCGCCCTCAAGCGTGCCCAGCAACTGCTCGGCACCGACAAGGCGGATATCCGGATTTTCTACGACCCTAACAAACAGGCCGCCTCCCCGTCATGAAGCGTTTCATCATTCCGCAGGTCGTTGTCGGCCTTATCGCTGTTTTTGGCGTCTGGTGGTTTTCGCCGACGCAGGTCGTGAAACGCCGCACCCAGTCGCTGCTCTCCACACTCACCCTCGACGGCGGAAGCGGAAAAGTCGGCCGGCAAATGGCGGTTTACTCGCTCAACGCCCTGCTGGCCCCCCGGATCGAACTCGAAAACCCGGCGATCCAGGAAGCCAATGGCAGTTTCGAGCGTCCGGAGATGGAGTCCGCGTTTTCCTGGCTGTGCGAACAAGCCAAACAGACGCGCTTCGAGGTGGACCAATTCCACTCCATCAGTATCGCCGGCGACAAGGCACAGGTGCATCTCACGCTCACCGGCCTCGTCGAGTTGCCGACCTATCGCCCGGCGGACGGGAAATTCGACGCCACCTTCGACTGGGAAAAGGAACAAGACGGCTGGCGGCTCGCCCGCGCGAGCTGGCGGCAGGTCAAGTGAATCAATCCACTAACAGTCGTAATGGTGGAAATGCGGGCGCCGCTCGATTGAGTGCTTACGAAAGGAAGGCAGCCTGTGAATTCGAGAGCCCCCGGTAACTGGCATCAGAAAGAATTCTGAAAAAATGTTACACTGCGGGAATCGGCCCCGTTTACTCCCACCCGTGGCTGGACGCCAGAGTCGCAGCGTGGATCGCCCGCAGAAAACCCTACCAACCGTGACACAGGCATTCCTGCCTGTTCTTTCACAAGCCACCGCACCTCGAAGAACAGGCTGCAACTAACCGCCTTCACCCAAGCCTCACCCGCAGATCCCGGGCGCTCCACAACACCCCGGCGGCCGCTTTCCCGTTCCCCTTCATCCGCCGCGCTCCGTCTTTCCGGCCCTCCGTGAACCGTTCCCGCGCTGCGGCGAATGCCTCATTCACAAACGCCTTGCTCCCGATCACCGCACCGTCCGTAAAATACCTCACCCGGCAGCGCAACATCGCCGCCAGCTTCAAATCCGGCAAAACCGTCCCGTTGTCGCCCGCCTCTAACATCTCCGCCGCATTCATCTGCGGCCTCGCGACTCCCTTCTCCACCACCGCCCTGCCGCTCTTCCTTCCCATCGCCATTCCCACCGG
>JAIFNK010000096.1 GCA_020047775.1 Akkermansia sp.
AGCCGAAATGTTGCGGTTCGCCGCTAATTTTTTAATCAAAACCATTTATGAAAAACTCACGGATATCGTCCGCCCAGCGCGGCTTCACCCTGATGGAATTGATGGTGGCAATGGCTATCACCACGATCATTGTAACGGTCTTGGTTTCCATCACCTCCATCGCGTTGGATACCTGGAACCGCAGTCGCTCCGAGCTCCGTGCTTCCCGCCAGGCGAAGTCGATGATCGATATCATGTCCCGCGATTTTGAGGCGCTTGTGACGCGTCGGGGGAATAAGAGCGAGTGGCTTGCGGCAGTTGTGGATCCCGACCTCGATAAAATCGGAGATAATATAAAAAGCACGAATGCCTCAAGACTTGTGTTTTTCTCGGCCGTAACGGATCGGTATGAGGGAAAAATTGGAGATTCCAATGTTGACAAAGGTGGAGACGTTTCGTGTGTTGCCTACCAGTTAATATATAAGGATCCGATTGAGGATCCGATTGACCCGAGCACGAACTCCAAGTTCAAAACATTTGTTTTGAACCGACTTCTGGTTAATCCGGATGATACATTCAAAGACCTTCTCGGGAAAACCGATTCAAGCAAACCCGACTCGACCTTGGACAAGGTATTTGCCGCGTCAACCCACGCCTCAAAGCTCACTAATCCGGAAAACTTCGTATCCGAAAATATCTTCCAGTTCTCCACAACGTTTCACCTCCAAGTGACGACGGTTCCTGCCTCAGGAACGACTCCGGCGACTGTGGTAAATGTTCCTGTGACCATAGGAAGCACGGCCGACGTTTTCGGAATTGGAGGAACAGGTATCAGGAATGATTATTCTGGCTCGGGAGCAACTGCGGCTCAAGTGGCCGCCGGTAGAGTCGTGGCAGTGGAAATTTCAGTCACAGTAGTCTCGGATTTTGGAATCGATCAGTCCAAGACTCGCTCATTTGCGGACGATCAGGCGAGAGCGGAGTTCCTCGCGAAGAATTCCTATCAGTATACCAAGCTGGTGCAGCTTCCCAGCATGTGAGAAATGGTGCGGCGACTGTTGCTTGTCCCACGTAGTCCCGCTTTCAAGCGGTCTTCTCCCGACTAACTTGAAGTGTTATGCGGCGGCGGGTTGGAGGGTTAGGCCGAGTGCGGCGGCTTGTTTTTCGAGAGCTTTGCGGCGGCGTGTGCGGCGGCGGGTTGGAGGGTTAGGCCGAGTGCGGCGGCTTGTTTTTCGAGAGCTTTGCGGCGGCGTGCCTCGCTCTGCGGGGTGAGCTTGAACGCCTCGTTTTCGTCGTAGGGTTTCTGGCTCTTGATCATGCCATGGACGATACGTGCCAATTTGTGCGCGGCGGCGGTGGTTCCTTCCGCCTTGCCGAGCTTGCCTTTCATCCGGCGCAGGTAGCCTCCCATCTGGGTTTGGGATCGTTGCAAGCCGAACACTCCGAGCCGGAACGCTCCCGCCAATCGGCTTTGCACCTTGCGCGTTTTGGCCTTGAGCACCTTGCCGCCACTGATCCGGTTGTCCGGACACAACCCCATCCATGAGGCGAACCGCTCCGGTGTTGGAAAGGCGGCCAGCAGTTGTTCCCGCGTGCCGACTTCGCTGATGAGCGCGCAAAGCAGCCCAGTCGAGACGCCCGGCACCGCGCCCAGGTCCACTCCGTAGAACCGCCAGGCGGTTTCAAACACCGCGAATTGCGGGCTGTTCTTGCCGACATTGCGTTGGCCTTTGGGGGCTTCCGGCAGTGGGCTGGACACTTCGCATTCCACCTGGGCGGCCAACTCGCCGAGTTTTTCGTCGCACGCCGCGATGGCTTCGCGCAACTGGCGGTAGGTCCGCTGGCTTTGCGCGAGAACGAAGAGGTATTCCTCGCGGTAGTCGCCGCGCAGGGCCTCGATGATGTCCTCGGCACTGCTACGGCAGCGCTTGTCGCGCAGGGCGGCGAGCTTTTTCGGATCACGCTCACCGGCAAGGATGGCATCAATGATGGCTTGGGCGCTGACGCCGTCGATGTCGCTGAAGACATGTTGGAGCTTGATATTCATCTCGGTGAGGGATTTCTGCGGGCTTGCACTCTTCTTGGGTGAACGGCGGGAGGCGGTTTTGCCGCCGGATGGTTTTCTTTTCATGGCGTCAGTGTCCTTGGGTGAAGTCTGACGCAGGGGCAGCTGCCAGAAGAAAGGATGAGACGATCTCCCGAACGGGGTCACAGCGCGGTCAGTCGAAACCGGCCGCACTGTGCCACCAATGATCCACTCGCGGGAGCTGCGGCCATGCTAAAAAACGGGGTTACGATCCGAAGATCGCGCCACCATTGGATTTCCGGCCTACGCCCTGCGGCAGGTGGGAAAAATCCCACAACTCACTTTCGCGCGCAAGCCCAAGTTACTCTGCTTTCCACACTCCAGCGCGGCGCGGGTTCTGGTGCTACCCAAGTTACTCTGCTTTCCACACTCCAGCGCGGCGCGGGTTCTGGTGCTAGAAACCAAATTAATTACCATGGCCATCGACGTCCAAATCCACTGTATCAACAAAACCAACCGCACAAACGCCTTCGAGCGCATCTCCCATATCGGAGGTGTGAATCCGGACGGCGGCCGCTGGAAGCTCACTCTTGATGAAGCCATCACCGGAATCGAAACCGGGAAATGGACATTCTTCGTCAAGGTGAACAACCAGCGGGCCAACGTGATCATCGCCAAGAGCGCTCAGGGTCACAAATACTTGAAAACGGAAAACGACGGAGAGCAGCCGAACAACCTGCTCAGCCTGCCGGAGTGCCCTGTCTAACGGACTAACGCCCATGTCTGCCGTTCCGCAATCATCGCTCGCAACTGTCCGCATGGGTGCCACCCTGCGGGGTCGGGATGCCACCCGTCCCGATTCTTGCCGCCTCATCCAGATCAGCGATCTGGGAAACGATGGCACTTTCCGCAACGAAGACTTCACCCGAATCGAACCCAACGAGCCGATTAATCCGTCACTCTATCTTCGCCAAGGCGACATCCTTTTTCCGAACCGGGGAACTCGCACTACCGCTGCTATCCTCACCCATACAGCCGATAACATCCTAGCGGGTGCCCAGTTTTTCGTTCTCACCCGGAAATCCACCAAAGTCATACCCGAATACCTCGCGTGGACGCTCCGCACCACGGAAGCCTCCCGCTTTTTCGCCAGCCGACGGAAGGGCACGTTGGTCCAGACGCTCCAGCGGTTCCACCTTGAAGAATTTCCCGTTCCGTTGCCTTCTCTAGCGGTGCAACGAAAAATCCTCGAACTCGCCGACCTCGAACGCGAAGCCCGCCTGCTCGAAATCCGTCTGGCCGCCCTCCGTGCCACCCACCTTGAAGAATCCCTCCTGAACGCCGCGCGTCAGGCCTGAACCATTTCCCACTCTCCCATCCATGCGAAAAATCAACCAATCCGAGATCAACGACGTCGCCTGGCGCGCCTGCGATACCTTCCGTGGCGTCGTCGATGCCGAGAACTACCGGAACTACATCCTCGTGATGCTCTTCTGGAAATACGTCTCTGATGTCTGGCGCGACCACCGCGATGCCTACGCCAAGGAATACAAGGGCAACCAGGAGCGAATCAATCGCCGCCTATCCCGCGAGCGTTTCCAGCTTCCCGACGGCTGCGATTTCCTCAGCATCTACGCCCTGCGCAATGAAACCGACATCGGCGAGCGCATGAACGTCGCCCTCGCCGCCATCGAGGAGGCAAACAAGGCGAAACTCGAAGGCGTCTTCCGCGAGGTGGACTTCAATTCCGAGAACAAGCTCGGCCGCACTCGCGACCGGAATACCAAGCTCAAGCTCGTGCTCGAAGACTTCGCCGATCCCCGGCTCGACCTCTGGCCCTCCGTCGTCGGCGAGGAGGATGTCATCGGCAACGTCTATGAATACCTGTTGGAGCGCTTCGCCTCGGACGCCGGGAAAAAGGCCGGGGAGTTCTATACGCCGGGCCAGGTCTCCAAGCTGCTCGCGATCCTGCTCAATCCGAAAAAGGGCGATACCATCTGCGATCCCGCCTGCGGCTCCGGCTCGCTGCTCATCAAGGTGGGCCGTCAGGCGAACGAGCGTGACTTCGCGCTGTTCGGCCAGGAAATGAATGGCACCACCCATGCCCTCTGCCGGATGAACATGTTCCTCCACGGCATGGACAACTTCCGCATCGAGTGGGGCGACACCCTGCGCAATCCGCGCCTGTTCGAGGGCGACCACTTGCTCAAGTTTGACATCGTCGTCGCCAATCCGCCCTTCTCGCTCGACAAGTGGGGTCACGATTCCGCCGAGGCCGATCCCTTCCACCGCTACTACCGCGGCCTGCCGCCCAAGTCGAAGGGTGACTACGCCTTCATCACCCACATGATCGAGTCCGCCCGCGAGGGCAGCGGTCGCGTCGGCGTCGTCGTTCCCCACGGCGTGTTGTTCCGCGGTGCCGCCGAGGGCAAGATCCGCCAGAAATTCATCGAGGAAAACCTGCTGGAAGCCGTCATCGGCCTGCCCGCCAATCTCTTCTTCGGCACCGGCATCCCCGCCGCCATCCTCATCTTCAACAAGGGCAAAACCCACGGCGACGTGCTCTTCATCGACGCCTCCCGCGACTACAAGGATGCGAAAAACCAGAACGTCCTCACCGACGAACACGTCGATAAAATCGTCGCAACCTACCGCGCCTTCGAGACCGTCGAGAAGTATGCCTATCGCGCCACCGCGCAGGAACTCGCCGACAATGACTTCAACCTCAACATCCCGCGCTACGTCGATACCTTCGAGGAGGAAACCGAGATCGACCTCAAGGCGGTGAAAAAGGAAATCAACCAACTGGAAAAGGAACTCACCGTCGTGCGGGCGAAGATGCAGGCTTACTTGGAGGAATTGGGGGTATGAAATTGTCATTGTCGCCATCCCGCCCTCTCGTGCCCTGTCAGGGCACATTTCATTCGCGTCGCCCGACACCCCAGGGCATCGGTCGCCGTTGGCTCTCTCAGCCCTGGGCTATGCTCTTTCGGCCCGTTGGGCCAGTGAATCGCGCCCCCAACGGGGGCAGAGAGCCCAGCCCGGGGCTGAGCAACGCGATGCCCCGGGACCCGACGCCCACAAATGATATGCGCCCCAACGGGGCGCGAGAGATTGCCGCTTGGGGAGAGGAGGAGGGGAAATGAAATTGCCGAAAGGATGGACGCTGCATGCCCTCGGAGATCATATCGAACTCCTGACCGGTTTCCCATTTGAAAGTGCAAGGTATTCTGGAGATCTTGCTGATATCAAGCTTTTGCGAGGTGATAATATTGTGCAAAACGGACTTCGTTGGGACGATGTCAAACGATGGTGTTATTTAACAGATTTAAAGTTAGATCGCTACCATCTCCGAGCTGGCGACCTTGTACTCGCGATGGATCGACCTTGGACTAAAGCAGGCTTGAAGTATGCGGTAGTTAAAACGGGAGATCTTCCATGCCTACTTGTGCAACGGGTCTCGAGAATCCGTGGAGGCTCCGGACTATGCAGTAATTTCGCTGCACAGTTAATTGGGTCGCACCGTTTCACTGCGCACGTAAAGGGTGTTCAGACTGAAACCGCAATTCCGCATATCAGTTCGGAACAAATTCGGAACTTTCCGGTTTCGCTCCCTCCCCTCCCCGAACAGCGCAAGATCGCCGACATTCTCTCCACATGGGACGAGGCCATCGAAAAGCTTGACTCCCTCATCGCCGTAAAAGACCGGCGCAAAACAGCGCTCACGCAGCAACTTCTCACCGGCAAGAAGCGCTTTCGTGCTTTCGGCAAAAAGGAATGGAAGAAAGTGCGGATGAACGAGCTGTTGGAACGCGCCTTCCGCCCCATCGAGTGGAGCGCCGAGATGTCGCCAGCACCGGCATCCACATCGAGAAACTCATCTTCGATCCCGCCGTCTTCCTCCGCGAATCCATCCGCCTCCCCGCCACCCTCGAAGAACAACAACACATCGCCGCCATCCTCGACACCGCCGACCAGGAACTCACCCTCCTCCGCACCCAACGAAACGCCCTCGACCAGCAAAAACGCGGCTTGATGCAGCGGTTGCTGACGGGGAAGATCCGGGTGAAGGTGAAAGCGTAGTTTATCAAAGATAAAACCATGACGAGAATCCGGATGATCTCCAACAAACACGGACGGACACTCGCGTCTCTAGTGCCCCTTCAGGGCACATGCCGTTTGCGATACATCGTCCCGGGGCATCGCGCTGCTCAGCCCACCAGGGCATCGGCCGCGATGCGGCCTCAGCCCTTCGCTAGAATCTCAGCCCCCTTTGGGGGCGGGAGCCACCGGCCCAACGGGCCGGAAGAGCATAGCCCTGAGTTCTCTGTCACCGTTGGTAACGCTGTCCATCGGCCCAACGGGCCGAAAAAGTATAGCCCGGGGCTGAGGCCGCGCATGCGGCTGATGCCCCGGGATCCAATGTCCCCCCATGTCCTGCGCCCTGAAGGGGCGCGAGAGATCCCCGCGATGGCTCCAACCGCCGAATTCACCTTTCAGCCAATTTCCCTATGAACTCCTCCTTCGACTCCATCGATGTTCTGAAATCCGAATGGGATTCACTGCAACCCGTGGCACCCGAACATGAACGCCGCCTCTGGCAGAAGCTCCGGCTCGAATGGAACTACCACTCAAACCACATCGAGGAAAACACCCTTACCTACGGCGAGACGGTCCTTCTGTTGCTGCATGGGCAGACTCATGGCAATCACACACTGCGCGAGTATGAGGAAATGAAGGCCCATGATGTCGGCATCGAGCACCTCCGGAATTTGGCCTCCGACAAAGGCCGCTTGATCACCCCTGTCGATATTCGCGACCTCAACAAGATCATCCTCAGGGAACCGTTTTGGAAACCCACGCAAACCGCGGACGGGCAACCATCCCGCTCTCAGGTGATACCCGGTGAATACAAGACCTTGCCCAACAGCGTCCTCACGGCAACCGGAGAATTGTTTGAGTATGCGTCACCGCTTGAAGTTCCCGCCCGCATGCAGGCGCTGGTGGATTGGCTGGGAGAGGCTCTTTCCTCTCGTACGGATCATCTCCTGACTATCGCAGCGAAGCTTCACCATGATTTTGTCCTGATCCATCCCTTCGACGATGGGAATGGTCGTGTTGCCCGATTGCTGGTCAATTACCTGTTCCTCCGCGACGGCTATCCTCCGATCATTGTCCCGACAGAGCGGAAGAATGACTATCTGACTGCCCTGCGTCTCGCTGATGCGGGTGATCTTGTTCCATTGGCGGAGTTCTTCGGCGAACAAATGGAGAGATCACTCAATCTGGCAATCCGTGCTGGCAAAGGGGAGAGCATTGAGGAGCCAAGCGATGTTGAGAAGCAGGTGGCATTGTTTGTGAGAGGTGAAAAGGCTCGCAATGAAAAACTGGGTCTTCCGACGAAGGAAAATCTGTCTCAATTGATGCAACTCAGCTTTCACCCGTTTATCGAAGCTCTCGAACGCAAGATGGAGGGATTGAAGCCGATGTTTGGGCGATACGAGGTAATCACCGAACCTCGCCGCCACGGTGCGGTCATGGCAACTTCAGTCTACAAGAGTTCGCTCCATGATTTGGACCCCGGAGGACAGATTTTGATGACCTTCAACTTCCTGCGCTACACGGGTGCGGCCCCAACACCATTTGATTATGAGACCTCCGTTGGCATTCATTTTACACCGGGAGTCTACACCATCACTCACAATGGAAACGTATTGGTTTCCAAGCCTTACTCCGACCCAGTGTTGGCTGAGGAAATCGACGGGGTTACCGCACGAATTCTGGAAAAGACTTTCTGCGTGATCCGCGGCAAGGCGCGCTCTCAAAACTGATCCGATCCCATGCCCCAATCCCTCGCCAAGCTCTACGTCCATCTGGTTTTCTCAACGAAGAACCGTGAGTGTATTCTGTCCGATGACATCCGCCGGGATCTCCACGCTTACATGGGCGGTTGTCTCAACGGGATGAAATGCGTGCCCATTGAAATCAACACGGAGCCGGACCACGCGCATGTCCTGTTTTTGCTGGGGCGCACTGCATCGCTGAGCGATGTCGTCGGTGGCCTCAAGAAGAGTGCTACGGAATGGTTGCGGGCCAGATCGCCACAATATGCGGGGTTTCATTGGCAGGCGGGATATGGTGCGTTTTCGGTGAGTCAATCGGCGGTGGAGGGTGCGGACGTACATCCGCAATCAGGCGGAGCATCATCGGGTGAAAACGTTCCAGGACGAGTTTCGGGCGTTTCTCAAGAAATACGAAATCGAATATGATGAGAAGTATGTTTGGGATTGAGCGGCGTTCGATGTCCTCGCGACGTGTTCTCGTGCCCCTACAGGGCACCGTGATTCGTTGGTCCGCGTCCCGGGGCATCGGTCGCTCATCGCTCCCTCAGCCCCGGGCTTTGGTCTCGGCCCCCGTTGGGGGCACCAACCGCACCCGGCCCAACGGG
>JAIFNK010000024.1 GCA_020047775.1 Akkermansia sp.
GCGGTTGCTCGACGAGGGCGGCGTGGATGTGCTGCTCGTCGGCGACTCGCTCGGCATGGTGGTGCTGGGATTCCCGGACACCACCCACGTCACGCTCGCCGACATGCTGCACCATGTGGCCGCCGTCGCCCGCGCCAAGCCGCAGGCGCTGATCGTCGGAGATCTGCCGATCCATACTTACGATACGCCGGAGCAGGCCTTGGAAACCGCCCGTCACCTCGTCGCCGCAGGAGCGGAGGCCGTGAAGTTGGAAGGCGGCATCCGCCAGGCGGAAAAAATCCGGGCCATCACCGACGCCGGCATCCCCGTGATGGGCCACCTCGGCATGCTGCCCCAGCGAGTCCTCGAAGAAGGCGGCTATCACAAAAAAGGCAAAACCCCCGAGCAAATCGAAGCCATTCGCGAGGGCGCCCAAGCCATCATCGACGCCGGAGTTTTCGCCATTGTTTTCGAATCCATCATCCCGGAGACCGCCCGGATGCTCTCGTCATCGCTGTCCGTCCCCACCATCGGCATCGGCTGCGGAAATCACACCTGCGATGGCGAAGTTGCCGTGATCACCGATCTGCTCGGCTCTTACCCGTGGTTCGTCCCGCCCTTCGCCAAACCCGAGGCCGACCTCGCCGGGATCACGCGGGAGGCCGTATGCCGCTACGTTTCCAGGGTGCAGGGTGTCTGATTGTGTCGGAGTGCTGGGACATGTCGCAGCTTTTCACTGGCCGACATGTCGGCCAGTCTGAAAGCTCCGACATGTCGGAGCAGTCCGACAGCACACATTCACCTACAAGTCCCTTGCTGCTCTACCTCCACATCCCGTTCTGCCACCGCGTTTGCCCGTATTGCTCGTTTTACAAGCACACGCCCGGCGACACGCCCATCGGCAGTTTTGTGGACGCCCTCGCCGCTGAAGCGAAATCCCGCATCACGGAAAATCCCCGCACCCTTTACCTCGGCGGCGGCACCCCGAGCATGCTCTCGCCCGGCCACCTCACCCGGCTCTTTTCCGCGCTCCACGACACCATCGATTTCTCGAAACTCGACGAAGTCACCCTCGAAGCGAACCCCGCCACCTTCGACGCCGCCAAGGCGCGGCTCTTCCGCGAACTCGGCGTCACCCGCGTCTCGTTAGGCATCCAGTCGTTCACTCCACATGTGTTGGAAATCCTCGGCCGCGAGCACTCGGTCGCCCAGGCCAGCGAGTCCGTCGGCATCCTGCGGGACGCCGGCATCCCGTCGGTCAACATCGACCTGATGTTCTCCATCCCCGGCCAATCCAAGGACGACTGGCAGAAAACCCTGCAACACGCCGTTTCCCTGACGCCCGACCACCTCTCCGCTTACAACCTCACCTACGAGGAAGACACCGCCTTCTTCGAGTCCCTCCGCCGCGGCGAAATGCGCGAGAACGAGGACCACGACGCGGAGTTTTTCCACCTCGCCGACGAGTTGTTAACCGCCGCCGGCTTCGACCATTACGAAACTTCCAACTACGCCAAGCCCGGCCACCACTCCAGCCACAACCAAGGCTACTGGCGCGGCGAGGACTACCTCGGTCTCGGGCCGTCCGCCGTCTCCACGCTGGATGGCATTCGCTGGAAAAACCTCCCGGACACCGCCCGCTACGTCGCCCAGGTGCGGTCGATCGGCCACGCGCTCAGCGAGTCCGAAACCCTCGATGCCGAGGCCCGCCGCCTCGAACGCATCGCCCTCGGCCTGCGCACCCGCGGCGGGATTTCGCTTGATCTCCTCAGCCCGGACGCCATCGCCCGCGCCACGAATCTCGCCGACGAGGGCCTCGCCCGCATCGAGGGAAACCAGCTCATCCTCATCCACCACGGCCGCGCCCTGGTCGATCCCATCGCCGCCGAGTTGGTCTAACTCAAAGCTGCGGGTTGCGGCGGGCTCCGATCCGCTGTAGGAACCGCAGCGTGTGGGAAGCAATGCAATCAAACGGAGTGTGGCAAGGCGTCGGAACCGGCGCGGCGTGGCTGGTGACCATCTCCCTGCTGGTGGCCGGGGCGGTCGGCTGCGTGTTGCCGGTCCTGCCGGGGCATTTGATCATCCTCATCGCCGCCATCGCCTACCGCCTGATGATTGGCGTGGAGTCCGGCCTGCGCTGGTGGTCGTTTGCCATCCTGATCGTCCTGATGGCTGTATCCCAAGCGTTTGAGATGTTCAGCGGAGCCGCCGGGGCGAAATGGTTCGGCGGCACCCGCTGGGGAGCCATCGGCGCGATCGTCGGCAGTATCGTGGGGATGTTTTTCCTGCCCTTTGGCTTGCTGCTGGGCCCATTGATCGGCGCGTTCGTGTGTGAAATCGCGGTGGCGAGAAAGCAGAGCCACCACGCGGCATTTTCAGGCGTCGGCTCGGTCGTCGGCACGCTCGCCGGGATGGGAATCAAAATCGCCGTGGGAATTCTGATGATCGCCTGGTTCTTTCTGGATGTGTTTTTGATTGGACAATAGCTGGCTGCGGGCCAGTTTCGGCCCGCCGCTCCCCGGACGGTCGCAGTTTCCGCGCAAGCGGGAGGTGAGGAAAGTCCGGACACCACAGGGCAACGCGCCTCATGAAAGTGAGGGACGGGTAACGAGAGGAACCCGGACAGACAGTGCAGCAGAAAGATACCGCCGATGGTCCGCAAGGACACAGGCAAGGGTGAAATGGTGGAGTAAGAGCCCACCGCGAATCCGGGTAACCGGACGGCACGGCAAACCTCGCGTGGTGCAAGACAGAACAGGGGAAGGGCGGCCCGCCCGTTAATCTCCGGGTATTAGTCGCATCCTGCGCAAGCAGGGCGCCCGGCTTCGGCGGGGTGAGAGAAATGGCCGTCCAGCCTCGCAAGGGGTGGACAGAATCCGGCTTACAGGGGAGCGGCACTCCCCCTACCCTCCGGCCGTGCAGGGTGCACGCCGCCCGCCGATCTTAAAATCATGAATGGCGGGAAAGTGAAAATACCACCTTGTCCGGCAGGTGGCGGAGGATTGCCCAACAGAAGACTGGCGCTTGCCCGCCGATTCGTCAGCATCGCCGCCGACACCCCGCACATGCTCGCCTTTTCTACATGCTGGAACAACAGCCGCCACACGGACGGCGAAACGATGATCGAAGAGATCGTCGATCTCGGGTTTAACAACATCGAGCTGTCCCACGGGATGACCATCGCCAAGCTGCCGGGCATCATGAAAGCCCACGAGCGCGGGCTTTTCACCTGCACGGGGGTGCACAACTATTTCCCTGCGCCGGTGGAGGTGATGATCGACGCACCGGACGCCTACGAGTTCACCTCGCACCGGTCCTTCGACCGGCAGCGGGCGATGGACATGACGCTGCGCACGCTGGACATCGCCGCGCAGTTCCAGGCGCAATACCTGGTGCTCCACATGGGCTCGGTGCCGATGAATCCGAAAAAATGGACGCGCCCGCTCACCGAGAAGGTCGCCGCCGGCGGCCAGCACGACGCGGACTACATCAAGGCGAAACTCGCGTTCGTGAAAAAGCGCGAGAAGACCGGTCCGCTGTATTTCCACCGGGCCATCGAGGCGCTCACCACCATCGCCGGGCGGGCGGCGGAAGTGGGTGTTAAGCTGGCGATCGAGTCCCGCTCGCGCTTCGAGGACATGCCGACCGAACGGGAAATGATCGCGCTGCAGGCGCATTTCGCCGACAACCCGTGGGTCGGCTACTGGCATGATTTCGGGCACGTCCAGCTCAAGCACAACCTCGGGCTGCTCGACCACGTCGAGTGGCTGGACACCATCTCCCACCACTTGATGGGCGGTCACGTGCATGACGTGCAATGGCCGGGACGGGACCACCGCACGCCGTTCAGCGGGACCCTGGATTATGCGGAGCTGCTGCCGTATTTCCCCGCAGGCTGCCCGTTGATCTGGGAGTTGAGCCCCTCCCAGGACGCGAGAGAAATCCGCAGCGCGCTTTTGCGGTGGAAAAACGAGTTTCCCGACCGAGCCTAAGCCCGGATTGCAACATTCCAGACAGTTCCCCCACTCCACGCCGTTCTAATGCAAGAAACCAATCCGCTGCGACCACCGGCCCCCATAAATCCCCCAAATACCCCGGCACGACGGATGCTCGACAAGCTCTTAAAAAACATGAAATCCCAGAAAAAGTCCCTGCTTCCCGCACTCTCCATCAGCGCGGGCCTGATCGCCACCGTGGCTGCCTTCGGCTTCCGCGACGCGGAGCCCCTCGACGCCAAGGCGACGGACGCCGCCGTCACCGCACTCACCACGCGGATTCTGGAAAGCTCCCAGTTCGCCCACCAACAACTCGATGACCAGCTTGCCGGGAAGTTCCTCGACCGCTACCTCGACACGCTCGACAGCGGCCACATGATTTTCCTGAAGAGCGATCTCGACGAGTTCGCCCGCTTCCGGCCGACGCTCGCCCAAGCCACCCGCAAGGAGGGCGACTCCAGCCTCGCGCACTTCGTTTTCAAGCGCTACCTCAAGCGCCTCGACGAACGGGTGGCCTTCATCACCAAGACCTTGGCCGATGAAAAATTCGAGTTCACCACCGACGAGACATTTTCCTACGACCGCAAGGACGCCCCGCATCCGGCAGACATCACCGCCGCGAAAGCCCTGTGGGGCCAGCAGCTCCGCTACGAATATCTCCAAGAGAAACTCGCGGGCAAGAAGGAGGCGGAAATCGTCAAAACCCTCGGCCGCCGCCCCGCCCGCATCGCGGAAACCATGCGCAAGTTCGATGAGAAGGCCGTGCTCGAAATGTACCTTGAAGCACTCGCCCAGGTTTACGATCCCCACTCGGACTACATGGGCCCGGAGCAACTCAAGAGCTTCGAAATCGCCATGAACCTCTCGCTCATCGGCATCGGCGCGACCCTGCAATCCTACGACGGCTATTGCAAGATCATGGAACTCGTGCCCGGTGGCCCCGCCGCCCGCAGTGGGCTGATCAAGAACGGCGACCGCATCGTCGGCGTGGCGCAGAAGGAAGGTGTCGAGTTCACCGACCTCGTCGATATGCCGCTTTCCCAGGCCGTCGAACTGATCCGTGGGAAAAAAGGCACCACCGTGCATCTCAACATCATCCCGGCGGATGCCGTGGATGACAGCGTCCGCAAAACCATTTCCATCGTCCGCGACGAGATCAAACTCGAAGACCAACAGGCGAAGGCCCGGATCATCGACCTCCCCGCAGGCGACAAGACCGAGCGCATCGGCGTGATCGACCTGCCCGGATTCTATGCCGGCGAGGGCGATGGCAAAGGCGCCCCCACCTCCGCCACCGCCGATGTCGCCCGCCTTGTCAGCAAGCTGAAAAGCGAAAACGTCACCGGCATCATCCTCGACCTCCGTCGCAACGGCGGCGGCTCGCTCCAGGAAGCCATCGACCTCACCGGCCTCTTCATTGCCTCAGGCCCTGTCGTCCAGACGCGCAACCTCGAAGGCCGCCTGGAAGTCGGCAAGGACAAGAACGACAAGATCGCCTGGGACGGACCACTCGTCGTGCTCACCAGCCGCTTCAGCGCCTCCGCCTCCGAGATCGTGGCCGGTGCCTTGCAGGACTACGGCCGCGCGGTCGTCGTCGGCGACACTTCCACCTTCGGAAAAGGCACCGTCCAGACCATCATCCCGCTTGGCCGGATCATGAAGGGCGAGGGCATCACCCCGGGCTCCGATCCCGGCGCGTTGAAGGTCACGATCAGTAAATTCTATCGCCCCAGCGGCAAGTCCACCCAGCTTGAAGGAGTCAAGGCTGACATCGTCATCCCCTCGCTCACCGACCTGCCGGAAATCGGCGAGTCGGACATGAAAAACCCGCTACCCTGGGACACCATCCAGGCGGTCAAATTCACCCCCACCAACCAGGTCGCTCCGGCGCTTGATGCGCTGCGCAACCATTCCCGCCAACGGGTCGCCAACACCCCCGACTTCGTCGAACTGAAGTCCGAGATCGAGCGCTTCGGGAAGATGCGTGCGGACAAGAGCGTCTCGCTCAATGAAGCCGCCCGTCAAAAGGAAAAAGACGAACTCAAGGCCCGCGCCGAAGCGGTCAAGAAAGCCCGCCTCGCCCGCGCCT
>JAIFNK010000137.1 GCA_020047775.1 Akkermansia sp.
CTTTCTGGAATTCCTGTCGCACTCGGGGTGCAATCACCGGAATCTATTGATTCCGAAGCACTTGATACTGTGCTCCTTAACAATGGTCGGGGCGGCGGGATTCGAACCCACGACCTCCTCGTCCCGAACGAGGCGCGCTACCAGGCTGCGCCACGCCCCGACTCATTTGGCGTGTCCCGCAGGAATGCGGGCGACGGACTGCGATTTTCCCGTTATTTCCGCGGGGATCAAGTGGATTTTACGGGGATGTGGCGGTTTACTTCGGCAGCTTGATTTCCGGCGCGTCGGTGAGCTCGATGCTGGTGTCGAGGTTCTTCAGCTTTACCTTGCAATCAAACAGGTCCGTGCGCCGGTCGAGCCGGGGTGTGACGGAACCCGAGGCCCGCGAGCGATAGAGGTCGCCGGTGTCGATGTCGGTGACGAGCAATGTTTCCACGTTGGAGTCAGCGATGGCCTGGATGCCGTCGCGGGCGAATTCGAAATCGGACGGCGTGAACACCGCGGCCTGGCCGTAGTGGATGTCCATCGCCGGGACGCTCGGCAGATTGCCGATGACGCCGGCGGTGGCGACGAAGATCTGGTTCTCGATGGCGCGCGCCTGGGCGCAGTAGCGCACCCGGAGTTGTGCGTGGCGGTCGTCGCAGCAGTAGGGCACAAAGAGGATGTCCACGCCCTGGTCCGCGAGGTAGCGGGTGGCCTCGGGGAACTCGACGTCATAACAGATTTGCACCGCGATTTTGGCTTTCGGAGTTGGCAGGACGATGAGCTCGCTGCCGCCGGAGATGCCCCAGTAGCGCTTTTCCGACGGGGTGATGTGCAGTTTCGGTTGGGCGATGTAGCGGCCCTCGGGATCGAAAATCAGGCACTTGTTATAGAGCTTGCCGTCCTCCTCGACCGGGTGGCTGCCGCCGATGATGTAGAGGCCGTATTTCTGGGAGAGTCCGGACATCAGCTCGATGAAGGGGGCCGTGAAATCGGTGGACAGGCGGCGGATCCCCTGGATCGATGACAGCGGCTCGATGAAGGAAAGCAGCTGCACGGTGAAAAACTCGGGAAACAGGACGAAGTCGGAGCGGTAGTCCGCCGCCGTTTCCACCCAGTATTCCACCTGGTTGGCGAAGTCTTCGAAGCTGTCGATTTTTCGAACCTGGTATTGCACGCAGGCGATGCGGACTTTCGAAGACGGCTCCGTTTCGACATAGTCGGGATTGAGCCACTCGATGAGGCTCGCGTGGTTGAGGCTGACGGGATCGGTGATGTAGTTGCGCAGGATGCCGCGGGCGACGAAGCCCTCACGCAGTTGGAAACTCAGCACGTTGTCGCGGATCTTGCCGTCCTTGACCTTTTGCACATACTCCTCGGGTGTCAGTTCGGCGGCCATCGCGGCATATCCTGCGAGACGTCCTCCGGCGAGGATGCGGCGCAGATTGAGCCGCTTGCAAAGCACCCGCCGGGCTTCATACAGCGCCGCGCCGATGCCTTTTCCCTGGTCGTCGGGATCGACATAGACGTCCGCACCGTAGAGCGTGTCGCCGCTCGGGTCGTGGTTGTGGAAGTAGCCGCCATCGGTGATGCCAGCGTAGGTGTGCTGCCGATAGGGATCGCGGTCCGCCTTGATGATGAGCGACGCGACCGCGCCGACGATCCGGCCGTCGATGACTGCGACGAGTTGTCCGGCGGGGAATACTTTGAGATGGTTGTGCAGTTGCCGGACGCTCCACACCACGTTTTCCTCGCTGAGCAGCGGGAAGGCCCTGCTGTTCAGCTCGATGAGGCGGGGGAAATCCTCGGGTTCGACCTGTCGGATGAGAACTTCCCCGGCTTTGCTTTGATAGGTGGAAAATTCCATGGCCCAAGTCTCCCGAGAATCGCCACGGGGTCAAGCGGGGCTCTCATCGGCAATGGGCGGATGCCACGGCACCTGGGAACTATCAGCAAATCAAAGGCGGACACGCATCATGAGGATTCTATTCGGTGGGATCCAATCCTCGTTGGAGCCGTCGCGAATCACAAGTCATTCGCTGTCAATGCGGATATGGGTGATGCTTGAACGGCATTTTTGCACCGTCGTGAGATCTATATTCGACGGTTTTCCCCACACTGGACAAACCCGGCCGCCTCTGGCAGCCATCCACCGCCGAATGTCACCGGCTCTTGAAGCGTGACTCATATTCGCGGTGCAGGCCCCGGTGGCGGGCTTCAAGCTCTTCCAGACCCATCGATCCCAAAGTGTCACTGGAACTGACCGGACAATTGAGAAACTCCTCGAAAGCTTGGATTTTACCGATCCAAAGACCTTTTTCCTGGCCTTCGACACGGCCTTCGACACGGCCTTCGACACGGCCCTCGGCTTTCAGCTTTTCTGCGACAGACATGGCGTTCTTTTCGAGTTCGGGGTTGGTTGAGAGGGTATGATAAATTTTCTTCGCGTCAAGGTCGCTGTCGGAATGGAGCGCGTAGAGCAGCAAGAGTCCCAGCAGGTTGTCGGGAAGATCTTTCGCGGAGAATCCGGTCAACCATTGGAAAAACCGCAGTAATTCTTTCTGCCGGGCGAGCTTCATGAGTTGCAGCACGACACGCAGGCGGGTGTCGTTCTCCTCTGCTGCGGGATCAAAGCGGGTGAGGTCGAGCAGCGCGTGGTGGAATTTCGGGAGAAATGGCAGCAGGTCCGCGGCGAGTTCCTCGGGAAGTTCGAACAGATCCTCGAAGGTGGTCGAGATGTTCCAGGTTTCCGGTCCTTGGTGGAAAACGAAGGGTAGCACGGGCGGAAGTGGTAAGCCGTGGGATTTGTGGCGCTGGGTGAAAATTTCCGTCACATAGCCAAGCAAACGCAGCGGCATCGCCGGGTCCGGGCTGCTTTGGTGCTCGAAGAGGAGGTAGAGCAGCGTCTCCCGCTCGCCAATACGAACGGAAAACAACAAATCGGAATGCATTTGTTGGAGACTGGATTTGACGAACGAGCCGGGCAGAACCATTAAGGATGGCCAGTCGATTCGGGCGACGATGCCCGGCGGCAGGTGGCTCTTGAAAAACGCCGTGGCATGCTCCGGTTGCGAAAATACGGCCTTGAAAAATCCGTCATGGGTGTGAGTTGCGGGGGCGAGCGATTCTTCGGGTGCTTCCACGGCATCGAGATTCCTTCAATCCGACCTCCGGTGCAAACACTTCCCGTTCGCGCTGTTACAATAGGGAACCTGACCTATGCCCGGGAAGCCACTTGGCACAAGCGAAGGCCGTCTCCGGGGCAATTGGAGTGCAACTCCGACACTGGACAAACCCCGCCGCCTCTGCCATCCATCCGCCCCCATGTTGTCCGAGTTAGCGAAAGCCTATGAACCCCAAGCCGTCGAAGCCAAATGGTATGCGGCCTGGATCGCCGGAAAATGCTTCGAAGCCGACCCTTCCAGCGCGAAGGACGGCTATTCGATCGTCATTCCGCCGCCGAATGTCACCGGAATTTTGCACCTCGGCCACGTCCTGAACAACACGCTTCAGGACATCCTCGCCCGCCGCGCGCGCCAGAATGGCAAGGAAGTGCTGTGGCTTCCCGGCACCGACCACGCGGGCATCGCCACGCAGGCCCGGGTCGAGCGCGAGGTGCGCGAGACGGAAGGCGTGAGCCGCCGCGATCTAGGGCGCGACGAGTTCCTCAAACGCGTCTGGGATTTCAAAAACAAACACGGCGACATCATCATCAACCAGCTCAAGCGGCTCGGTTGCTCTTGCGATTGGGGTCGCGAACGGTTCACGATGGACGCGGCTTACACCGAGTGGGTGAGCCATGTGTTCGTGGAGCTTTTCAAAAAGGGACTGATCTATCGGGGCAAGCGGATGGTGAACTGGTGCCCGGTTTCGCTCACTGCTCTATCAGACGAAGAGGTGATCTCGACGCCGCAGCGATCGAAGTTGTATTTCATGAAATACGAACTCGCGGACGCGCCCGGCGAGTTCCTGGAAATTTCCACCACCCGTCCGGAAACGTTGATGGGCGACGTGGCGGTGGCGGTGAATCCGAAGGATCCGCGCTTCACGAAATACATCGGGCGCAAGGTGTTCCGGCCGTTTCCGCATGCGGAGATTCCGATCATCGCGGACGACCATGTGGACATCGAGTTCGGCACCGGCGCGTTGAAGATCACCCCGGCGCACGACAAGGCGGACTTTGAGATCGGCATCCGTCATCATTTGGAAATCATCGACGTCCTCACGCCGGACGCGCACATCAACTGCCCGGATTGCCCCGATCTTCACGGCCTCGACCGCATCGTCGCGCGCAAGCGGGCGGCGACGAAGTTAGAGGAAATGGGCCTGCTGCTGAAGGTCGAGGAATACGAGAACAACGTCGGTTACTCCGAGCGCGGGCACGTGCCGATCGAGCCGCGGATTTCCATGCAGTGGTTCCTGAAATATCCTTGCGTGAAAGAAGCCGCCGACGCGGTGGCGAATGGCGACATCAAGTTCCGCCCCGAGCGCTGGGCGAAGACTTACGCGCATTGGATGGAAAACCTCCAGGACTGGTGCATCAGCCGCCAGTTGTGGTGGGGCCATCAGATCCCGGTTTGGTATCGCACCGAAAAACTCGAATCACTCAAAAACGCCGAATCGCTTGATACGTCCCACATGTCCCATGGGGACCTATATGTCGGAACAACGCCACCTGCCGATCCCGAGAACTGGACTCGCGACGAGGACGTGATGGACACCTGGTTCTCCTCATGGCTGTGGCCGTTCGCGACGATGGCTAACGTCGGCGAGGAAACCGCGACGTTGAAGAAGTTCTATCCGACCGACGACCTCGTCACCGGTCCCGACATCATCTTCTTCTGGGTCGCCCGGATGATCATGGCGGGCTACGAGTTCACCGGTGAGCTGCCGTTCAAAAACGTCTATTTCACGTCGATCATCCGCGACCTCAAGGGGCGGAAGATGTCGAAGTCGTTAGGAAATTCTCCGGACCCGGTCGAGCTGATGGAGAAATACGGCGCGGACGGCCTGCGCTTCGGGCTGATGCGGATCGCGCCGGTCGGCAGCGATTTGCGCTTCGACGAGGTTTCCATCGAGGAAGGCCGGAACTTCGCCAACAAACTCTACAACGCCTGCCGCCTCCGCCAGATGGGCGGCGAGCCGTATCAGCCGCTCGAAAGCATGGACGGGCTCAATCCGTTCCACCTCAACGCGATGGCCAAGCTCGACGAACTGGCTGCGGATCTGGAGCGGCTTTACGCGGAATACCGCTTCGGCGAAATAGGCCACCGCTTGTATGAATTCCTGTGGAACGATTTCTGCGACAAGTTCCTTGAAGCGCTCAAGCTCGACCTCCGCGACACCGCGCCGCCGGAAGTGAAGGCGCGGACGCTGGGCGTGTTCGACGTGATGATGGGCCGCTATTTGCAGTTGTTGAGCCCGTACATGCCGCACGTCACGGAAGAGCTTTCCGAGCGGATGGGCTACGTGGCTCCGGGGGAATTCCTCATGCAAAAGGTGCTGCCCGCAGCGCCGTTGCTGGCGGAGATCCCGGCGGAAACGGTCGCCGCCGCGCAGGCCTTGGCCGCCGGGATTTACGAATCCGCCGGCCGGATGCGGAACCTCAAGGCGGAATACAAGATGGGCTCGCGCAAGGACATCAAGTTCGTGATCAAGGCCGCGCCCGAGTGGCTGGCCGGGCAGACGAAGACCCTCGCGTTGCTCGTCGGGGCGGAGGAAATCACGCTGGATTCCGCCTACGAAGCGCCGAAGGGCACCCCGGCGGCGGTCACCGGAGTCGGCGAGGTTTACATGCCGTTGGAAGGCCTGATCGACGTCGAGGCCGAGCGCGCCCGCCTGACCAAGGAAATTTCCAACATCGAGATCGAGGTGAAAAAATGCGAGGGCAAGCTGGGGAACGCCAGTTTCGTGGACCGCGCGCCGCCGGAAGTCGTTGTGCAAGAAAAGGCCCGGCTTGAAGACTGGAAGACAAAACTGGTTCAACTCCGCGAAATGCTCGCGGCACTGGCGTGAGAGACGGGGCCGGACTGCGGCGCAGCAAGACCGCTTGCCAATCGAAATACTTTCATTAAAGGT
>JAIFNK010000279.1 GCA_020047775.1 Akkermansia sp.
GCGGCGGCGGCGATTCTAACTTCCTCGATACCGGCCTCGCCTTCGAGAACCGGTGAGACGAGTTCCAAACCGCAGGAGCCGTCGGTGACGATCTTCCAATAGGGCGTGATGTCGTGGGTGTAGTAGGAGGATTCGACCCGGATGCCTGCGGCTCTCAGGCTCATTACGGCCTGCTCTTTGGTGATGGTGGAGAGGAATTCAATCTCGACTCCGAAGCGGCGGGACATGGTCGGCGTTGTCATGGGTAATATCTGCCATGGTGCCAACTCACGTCCATGGCTAAGTGTAGTTAGAGGAAAAAAGACATAATTTCTCCGCATCGTTTCGCTCATGAAACGTGCCAATTGAAACAGATTCGGAGTCTGCGGAATGACGCCTGATTGGCATGTATCGTGACGTTCATGCACCGTGCCAATTCATCGTCTAACTGGCATGTGTAACGGGACGAAAAAGACGAAAAATGACATGGACTCAAGTTGTCAGACTGGCAGATGAGGGACGATGAAAGAGACTGCCAACTCCGGAAATGACACCGCATACGTCAACGGAATGTTAGTCCTGATCCGCCCCGAGTGGGATGGAGACAACACGCTCCATGTAGTTACCGAATGGAACGGCGACCGCGGATTCATCCGGCCTGTCGAATGGCCGCACGGCGGGATCATCCCGACCGAACTCGTCACCGCTGAAATGATCCAACCCGCAACCACAAACCACTGAACCACCATGAGAACACCGATCAAAACCGAACCCGACTGGAGAACCATCGACGATGGCCGGACCTACTTCGACAACGCCGGCAGCAAACGCCTGTCGCACCTGCCATCGGCATACGCAGCGGGATTCGAGGACGGGGCCTTCGCGCTTGCTGAACGGCTCTGGGAAATGGCCGCGAAAAACGACCACGAGAAGCTCATCGAAACCCTCCACGAGTATCACGCGGGTCGGGCCCACCCTGTCGCCGGATGGCAACATGCTCCTGCCAGACATTAAACTACCTAACATCCCATGAAATCCGAATCCGACATCCTCGATAAAATCCGAAAACTCCTGCGACTAGCCGACCGATCCCGCGGCTCTACCGAGAACGAGGCCAAGGTGGCACTCGCCAAGGCACAGGAGTTGATGACCCGCCATAACATCGACTCGGCACTGCTCCGCATGGAACGCGGCGAGACTGGCGGCGCAGGTTTCACCGTCAACAAGGGCAAAGTCGATCTGCCTAAAACCCTCAACCCAGCCGACCTGATGATCCTGTCGCTGCTCCAGTCGCACTTCAACGTGAAGACGATCCTGATGCCCGATGGTCGCGGGACACCGGTGGACATCATCGGTGCTCCCGCCGACATCGACTTTGCCATCTATGCGTTCAACTTCCTGCGGCAAACCTTCTTCCGCTGTTGGAACGAGTTCAAGCGGACCCACGCCAACCCGGACAAGGCATCCTACTATCGAGGACTGCGCGACGGACTCAACGCGGAACTCAAGGCGGCCAAGGAACGCGCCGAGCAATCCTACGCCGCCGACAAGCGCCAGGCATACGGATTGGTGGTCGTGGATCAGGAGGCAGCGATCACCCGCTATGTCGAGGAGGCATACGGCAAACTCCGCACCCGTTCGCAACGTCGTCGCCACCTTCATTCCGGCAGTTATGTCGCCGGTGAAACCAAAGGCCGGACCATCCAAATCAACCGCCCGCTTCCGTCATGAAAACCATCCAACAGAAAGACGAAAAAAGACATGGACGTGCCCAATCAGACGGGCAGATGAGGGATGCTATGACAACAGCATCTATTCCTAACAACCACCTGACCAAGGCGATGCAGCAAAGGATTCGCGGACTTGAGAGAAACGGCTTCAACGCCCGGCGCATCCTGCCGGTCGATCTGATGGCCGGCATCCATGCCCGCGAGTTCCGCGCCGACTTCGCCAAGCAAACCAAAACCGGACTGCTGATGTTCAGCGTCCGGATCGACACCGACGGCAACGTCACCAACACCAAACCATAACCAAACACCATCATGAACAAACTGTATTACATCGTCTGCGACGACAAGGAAACCAACGTATTCGAAGGCCGCTATCAGGGTCGCACCCGAGGCGAAGCCTTGAAGTTCCTCAAGCAGTCCCTCGGGCGCAAGACGCTCAACGGACTGGTCTTCACCATTACCGAAATCCCGGTGCCACTGATCCGTGAAATCGTCGCGGAAATCCTCGCCGGGGGCGAAGGCAGCAACGCCACCCCAGCCGCAAACATCGTGCCGCTCACCCGGCCCGAACCCGAGGCCAGCCCGGGACGTTACGACGCGTTCGCTGACGCGGCTGAGCCTGAACCAACGCCTGCGGAAGCCACGCCACCCAAGGCGAAGGAATCCAAGCCCGTCAAGAAGGTCGGCAATCCCGGCCACGGTGATGAGCACTGGTCGCAAGTCCGGGCACATTGGGAGGAATGCCGCAGCGTGAAGCAGACCGCCGAACACTTCGGCCTTTCACCCAACACGCTCAAAACCCGCATCCGCAGGGAGGGCTGGAACAAATAGAATGATGAAGGTCGAAGTCGAAAAATACCGCAAACCCGATGGCTACGCCACGCGCTACTGGTCGGTGCTGGTAGATGGCGAACTACTCGCTGTCACCCTTTACCGCAAGGGCGCGGAGGCCGTCGCCAGGGCCATCACCAACTCAAACATAGATCCCCATGTCACGCTCCTTGAAGATTCTTCCAACCCCGTCGCCACGCCTCACAAGCCCGCCGCTGGCGTGGCGACCTACCGGACCCGATGACCTATGCGGCCCTGCCGCCACCGTCGCTCACCGACTCGTCGCCAAGGCGCAAAAGCTCCATGACCATCCAGATGTCCCGGTAAAAATCCTGCTCTACGGCCCGCCCGGTGTCGGCAAGACCAGCATCGCTGACATGGTGGCCGATGCCCTGTCCGGTACCCGCTTCGCCATCGAGGAATACAACGGCAAGCTCGTCACCGTCGAAACCGTGAAGCAGTGGATGGGCACGCTGGGTGTCTGCTCGTTGTTCGGCGTCTATTCGGTGAAGATCATCAACGAAATGGATCGCTGCACGCGGGATGCGCAAGACTTGCTCCTGAGTTATCTCGACCGTCTGCCACCAGGGCGGGCAGTGGTCGGCACGAGCAACCTCCAACTTGACCTCCTGACGGAGCGGTTCCAGACGCGCTTCCAGTCGATCAAGCTCGCCGCTCCGTCCACTGAGGAAATCGCCACGATGCTCCGCCGTCACTGGCCGGTCGATGAAGCCACCTCCCTGCGGATCGCGGTGGGCAGCGGCGGATGCGTCAGGGCCGCACTTGCCGATCTGGAATCCTGGCTGGATGCGGAGGGGCTGTCATGAAGGCCCGAATCCATCAGATCACCTTCGACCGCTGTGGTCGTCTCGCCCGCGCCGTTTTCCGATACCGTTCACCCGACATGCGACGAGAAACCCCGGTCACCGTCGAATGGCGCGACGTGGCCGGCAGCCGCGAATGGTTTGCCCTCGGATGGTGCCCGCCGGATGCATGGAAGGAGATCCTCCCGCTCTTGGCTCAGGTCACCCATGCCGTTGACACCATCCAAAGCGACGATGACGGATGATTCTCCCAAAGCTCGCACACTCGCCAATGGCATCGAAGTCTGGTGCAGCTTCGACAAGCTCGTGCCGGTCGGGGAACTGAAACCCAACCCGCGCAACCCCAACACTCACCCGCAGCGGCAGATTGAACTGCTCGCCAAGAACATCCGCTACTTCGGATGGCGGCAGACGATCACGGTTTCCAATCTCACTGGCCTGATCGTTTCCGGCCACGGCCGTTTGATGGCAGCCAAGCACCTTGGCGTCGAAGTCGTGCCGGTGGACTATCAGGATTTTGCCAGCGAGAACGATGAACTTGCCGTGCTGGTCGCCGACAATCGCTTGGCCGAACTTTCCACGGTCGATCTCAACGAACTCGAAAAAATCGCCAGCGAGTGGAAGGCCATCGACTTCGATACGATCCTTGCGGGCTTCGAACCCGCCGACATCGAGGGCCTGCTCAATCCGGGTGGCAATGACGATGACGAGGATGACGACGACCGCCACGACAAGGAACTCGACAAGAGCGACGTCACCGTCGCGGTCGGACTCTATCGGTTCCGCATCACTCAGGAAGAATTCATCGCGTGGTGCGACCGCGTGAAACAAGACGCCGGTTTCGACAAGGAAAGCGTGCTCAACGAAATCCGCAGCCGCCTCGGACTATGAACATCACCCTCGAATCCATCGACGCCGTTAGACCATCGACCTACAACCCACGGTCGGCGGTTGCAGAGCGGCTCGACCTGATTGAACTGTCGCTTCGCAAGCTCGGTTTCATCGCCCCGATTTTTGCTGACTCGGACGGCGAGATTCTTTCCGGCCACCAGCGCCACCTTGTTGCATCGCGCATGGGGGCCACGCACGTTCCTGTTTCACGGACCAAGGCGCTCGACCTCGACCAGCGCAAGGCGCTGAACATCGTCTTCAACCGGGCGACCAACGACTTCGATTTCAACAGCACGCCGGGCAGGGTCACCAGTGAGTTGCAATCACTGGACATCGAGGCTCTCGCCGCTCGGATTCCCGACAAAGAGGTCGGCAGCGATGGATTCCTACGCTGCCTCAAGCCCGCGGAAGTGAGCGTGAAGGATCTCTGCCGGGTGAACTCGGGCCGCTGGATCCAGTATGCCCGCAACCTTGCCCGCACGCTGCATCGTCACGGCATCCTCATGCCCATCGTTTGCCGCGAGGATCTCACGGTCATCAACGGCATCGGCAGATTGGAAATGCTCGCGGAGAAAGGCGTGGTGTTCGCTCCGGTCGTGTTTGTCACCGAGGAGGAAGCGGAATTCGCCCGGGCCATGATGAATCTGCTCTCAATGGATTTCGACATCCACACGCGCTATGCCGACATGCTCCGATTCAATTCGTTCCGCCGCGCACGCCGCGTCAGGCGCGAGCTTGGAAACGGATTCATCTTCGCCACGCATGGCGCGAAGCCATGCAAGGACTTCGACATCGGCAAGGCATCCGACCGCACCCGCTGGACCAAGGAACATGGTTCGACGATTCTCGACTTCGGTGCCGGCCACCTGACGGAAACCTTTCTGCTGCGGCAGGCCGGTATCGACTGCACGCCGTTTGAGCCATACCGACTCGGACCAGGGGGCATCAACAAGGCGGAGAGCGTGGAACTGGCACGCGCATTCCTTACGGAAGTGGCGGCGGGCAAGGAGTGGACCAGCATCTTCATTGCAAGCGTGCTGAATTCCGTGCCCTTCCGCGAGGACCGCGAGCACATCGCCTGCCTGTGCGCCGCCTTGTGCAAGCCGTTCACCAAGGTCTATGCCTGTGCATCGTCCGCAGGTGAATCAGGCTGGCGACAGGTCAACGGCAAGGCGTTCATGAATGAGTCCAACGCGGGCAACATCGCGTTCCGCCTCGACTACGAACCCGGCATCCGCATCGGTGATTTTCAGGACAAGCCCAAGGTCCAGAAGTATCACACCGTTTCGGAGTTCAAGGATCTGTTCGGCGCGTTCTTCCGCTCGGTGAAGGTCGATGACTTTTCCAACAACATCAACGCGGCCTGTGCGTCGGCACGTCCCGTCGATCCAGCCCGCCTGCGTGCTGCCATCGAGTTTGAATTCAACCTGCCCTATCCGGACGGCACCCGCATGGAACTCGCGCAATGCGCCATGGACTCTTTCTCCCAACGTCTTCAGATTACCCTATGATCATCCTGCTAGATCTCAACTACACGCTGGTGGCGAACTCGCCCAAGCACGGCACCACGCCCGAGCGCATGGAGAAGCGACTCGCCGACGAGCAATACCGGCAATGGCTGGTGGAACTCGTGCGGCCCCACACCGTCGTTCTCATCACCGCCCGCCCGGAAACCTGGACGATCAAAACGCTCGACCGCATCGAGGAGCAAACCGGATGGCGTCCGCAGGATGCGTGCTTCGCGCCGAAGGGCTGGTGGAATCCACCTGCGATCAAGGAACATCTGCTGAAAAAAGACGTGTT
>JAIFNK010000083.1 GCA_020047775.1 Akkermansia sp.
GATCGCCTGGGGCACCTTCAATGCATTGAATTACACTGCGCCGCGCAAGCACCTCCACCTCTTCGGCGCACCTCTCAGCAAATGGGCGAAGTCCTACCAACTGCCCGAACGACCCGCCGGCTCCGTCCCTGCCGATGATGATTTCAGCTCCCCCTTTCCCGTTCCTGGAGGCCCGTGGAGCGACGAGAATGTGTTAATGGAAACCCTGCTAGAGAATGGTGGCGCGGTCATTGGCGGACAACTGAATAGCGACAAGGTCACCGACGAAACCATCCGCACCTACCTTCACCATCCTGAAATCAGCCACCGCTTTGATGCCATGGGCGTTGTGCTGAAGTTGAAGAAGGACGACATCCTGCTCGAACTCCTGCGTTCCAAAGATGCTAGATTACGACACGTCGGCATCATGGCCGTGCATGAACTTCTAGGAACGTGGAGAAAAAGCACTGACGAACAAATACACCGAGCCACCCCCGAGGTCATGACCGAAGTCGATAAAATCATCCGAAACCCCGAAGAATCCGCTTTCGTTAGAGGCTGGGCGGTTGGACTTCTGAAACATGCCAACATCGAACGCTTGCGCACATTCAGGCCTCTACTTGCGGAATTGATGGAAAAAGGGCCCACCCAAGTAGGCGCAATCCAAGCCAGCATGCCTCTCCTGATAGACTCGGAAAGCTACCAGATCATCTTCCCCCCGATGATGAAGGCCATCTCAACCGCGACATCCTACTCAGTATCCATGTCCTCAACCGGCATGATCAGCAAGGCGATGGAGCAAGCCAGTCCGGAGATTAAGGCTTACGGCTTGAAACAGCTCAAAAATCTCTACGGGGAACAACCAAAAAACCTGCTGAGTAACGACACGGGCATCTATGTGATACCCGATGGCGCTACGGCCAAAAGGAAATCGATCGGGCAATCGCTCGCATTCTCCGAGGAAGGTCAGCAATTTATTAAACTCATCCCCAAGGTCACGCTGAAGTCCTACATCAGCGGCAAGGAATCCGACATGTTCACATTCAACGGCACATTCAAAAATGACAAAAAATACGTTGGCACGTGGCTATGGGCGGTATGGCCCGGTGCCAACAAGCCCGGAGAAATTGACACCCGCATCCAGGAGTGGCTCAAAAAGAGCAAAGGAAATGTCGATCTCAAAAACTCGAAAGACACGGTGGAACTCAAAGCAGACGGCACCGTCCTATCGCGTTCCTACTATGGCCATAAAAATAGGCCGGGAGGATACTTCTGGACGGAAAACACCATCTTCGCAGTCAGCAAAAGCGAAGCCTATCAAATTGAAATCCGCACCTACGATGGCCATGACTTCCTCATCATCGAGTCAGGCGGCTTTGCGCCCGTCATCCCCAAGGAAGGCGAAGCCGAAGCCACGGTAATCACCCCCGACTACCACTGCGGCTACCACATCTATATGAGAAAGAAATAGACGAAATACCAACTCGACCTCGCCATGGCTCGTTTTTACCGGAAAATAGACGATATAAACCTGCCTCATCACACGTAACCAACATCCGTAAAACCATGAAAACACAATTACTCAAGCATCTCCTCTCCGACGGCTTGCTCCTCGCTGCCACCACCAGCCTGCTCCTCACCGATGCCCATGCCAAGACATGGACCAGCGCCGACGGTGCCAAGACATTTGAAGCTGAACTAACAGAATTTTTTCCCGCCACCGGCATGGTAAGCGTCAAATTACCCACCGGCAAGGAGATGAAGTTCTCAAAGAAAGTTCTCTCCGAGGAGGACATCAATTTCCTCAATGTAACTGGCAAGGTGA
Source organism: Akkermansia sp. (assembly GCA_020047775.1). Taxonomy (GTDB): domain Bacteria; phylum Verrucomicrobiota; class Verrucomicrobiia; order Verrucomicrobiales; family Akkermansiaceae; genus Luteolibacter. Next base: position 1,805 of record JAIFNK010000083.1, read on the forward strand.
ACGCACCCGTTGCTGGGAGTTCGTCTTCGAATCAGTCTTCAGCGGGCAAGATCGATGCCGATCCAAACAACCTGTTTAAACCGCATGACGGCAAGCCTGCCAACATGAGCAAGCCAGTCCAGGTGTTTATCCTGATGGGGCAATCGAACGCGATCGGATTTGGCAAGGTTGCCGGTTTGGAGACCTTGGTAAAGCAGGATAAGAAGTATCCCTACCTCGCGGACGGCTCGGGCAACTGGGTGGTGCGCCAGGATGTGCGCAACGTGCGCGTCATGAACAAAGAAGAATTCTACAACGAATGGCTGACGGTCAGCGGAAAAACCATTGGCGTGGATATCGGCGCCGGCTATGCGCTGGGAAATGCCGTCGATGCACCCGTCTTGATCATCAAGAGTTGCATTGGCAACCGCGCCCTCAGTTTCGACCTGCTGCCGCCGGGTGCTGATGGCTACGCCGGCAACCTCGAAACGCCGAGGACACCGAAGGAGGGAGAATGGTATGCAGGTATCCAATACGATAGCGACGTGCATGCAGCCCAAAATGTTCTGGCGGATCTCAAAAAATACTATCCCGATGCGACCAAGTATGAGGTCGCGGGATTTTTCTTCTGGCAAGGCGAGAAGGATTGCGGCAACGCGGCTTGGGCAGATGCCTACGAAAAGAATCTCGTGCAATTCATCAAGGCACTGCGCAAAGATTTCGAGGCCCCAAACGCAAAATTTGTCCTCGCCACCCTCGGCGAGCACACCAAGGGCTGCGGTAAACCCGTGTTCGATGCCCACATGGCCGTGGACGGCAAGGAAGGTAAATATCCAGAGTTCAAGGGCAACGTGGCCACCGTTTATACTAACCCCCTTTCGAAGGGTGGCGGCGGAAACAGCCACTACAACGGCAATCCGGAAACCTACATGAACGTCGGTGAGGCCATGGGTAAGGCGATGGCCAATTAGAACAAAGGACAACCCGTTTTCCCACCAGCCCTCTTCCCCCATGCACCATGAAACACAAAACCATCGCAACATACATGTGCATCCCTTTGGTGGGGTGGGCATTGCTGCGTCAACAGCCTCTCAAAGGTGCTGAGGTTAAGCCTTTGGTCAGCAAAGGGTCGGATGGCAAGCTGGTCTACACCAAGGACGAGCAGGGCAACAGGATCGGCGACTTTTCACGCTGTGGCTACATGGGAGGGGGAGTCCGCATTCCGCTTCTGCCTGCAGTCGCTACCCTGTCACCATTGCAGGGCGAAGCTGACGACACGGAAAGAATCCAGTCGGCGCTCGACACCTTGGCAGCTCGTAAACCGGACGATCAAGGCTTGCGCGGAGCGCTCCTGCTAAAGCGCGGCACATACCGGGTTTATGGCACGCTCAAACTGTCAGCGTCAGGGGTAGTTCTTCGCGGGGAAGGACGAGGCGAAGACGGCACCATTCTTCTGGGCACAGGCAAGGTGCAGCGAACGCTGATCGCGGTCGGTGCAAAAGTGCGGATCAAGGAAGTGGCCGGCAGTCGCCAGAAAATTGCCGACAATTATGTGCCGTGGGGTGTCAGAGACTTCGAATTGGAATCCGCCAAGGGTTTTTCTGTGGGCGATTCTGTCATGGTCTTCCGGCCAAGCACGGCGAACTGGATCAGCGACATCGGAATGGATCGGATTAAAGCACGATCAGGGACCAAACAATGGGCTTCTGGTAGCTGCGATCTCAAGTTCGAGAGGACCATTACGGCGATCATAGTAAACCGGATTCAGCTGGATGCTCCGGTTGTTAATGCGATGGAATCGAAATACGGCGGAGGCTTTGTTTTCAAATTCACCGAAGAAGGTCGTTCGCGTCAAGTTGGCGTTGAGAATCTCAGGCTGATTTCAGAGTATGAGAAGGGGCAGGAAAACAAAGACGAGGCGCATGCCTGGACAGGAGTGGGTCTGAATCACACAGCAGACAGCTGGGTGAGAAATGTCACCACGGTTCACTTTAGCCATGCGGTGTCTCTTGGGTCGATGTCCAAGTTTGTTACTGTACAGGACTGTGCCTGCCTGAAGCCTGTATCTTTAATCACTGGCGGGCGGCGTTATCCGTTTTGCTTCGATGGGCAATATGGTCTTGTTCAACGCTGCTACAGCGACAATTCGCGCCACGCCGCTGCGACAGGATCGGCTGTCTGTGGTCCGAATGTGTTTCTCGACTGCCTTGCGGAAAACACACATTCCGACATCGGGCCGCATCATCGCTGGGCGGTGGGAATCCTCTGGGACAATTTGAAAGGCGGAGACTTCAATGCGCAGGATCGTGGCAACATGGGCTCGGGTCATGGTTGGGCGGGTGCCCAGCAGTTGTTCTGGAACTGCGTGACCTCTTCGATTTGCGTGCAGCAACCCCCGACGGCGCAGAATTATGCGATCGGGTGTATCGGGAAGGTGAGCAAGGGTTCGTTTCCGGATCGGAAGCCGGGGCACTATGAATCGCACGGGGCGCATGTGGAGCCACGCAGTCTCTATGTCTCCAGCGTCAAGAGCGAGGTCCCCTATGGTTCGCAGAATGTGCAATATGACGATTCATCGAATCACCAGATGCAGAACATCATCCGCAATGGCGGGGTCTGCGGACGCCGCGCGTTTTTTGGCCGCTTCATCCTACGCTCGTTTGGGATTCCCACTTGGGGTGTCACTCAAAAAGCCCACGCCGCCCTCAGCCATTGGACGCCGAAAGGCTGGGTGGTCAATCTCGGTGCCGGCTTCACACACAGTTGGTGGGACAAAGACGACGTGAAACTAGCCGGATCCGAGTTCTTGCTCGAAAGCCAGGCCCGCGCCCACCCGAAGGACTACTTCAAAATCCTTCGCTCGCAAATGGTCAGCCGCATCCTCGCCGAACCTGCTTACAGCGAACGCAACAACGTCGAAGGTGGGTTTTGGAGTCGTGTCGCCCTTCACCAATCCCGCACACTCGCCGCAAACACCCCCGACCTCGGAGCACTCGGCCAGGAACTTGCCGAGGCCAACGAGCAAGAGCAAAAACTCGAGTCGGCAACTGCCGCCAAAGCCGATCGTGAAATCCAAGAAAAAGACGGTGGAATCACAATCCCGGCCGTAGCCCACGAAGATGCAACCGGCAAATCGGCCACCATGCGCTCGTTCTCGGGCGGCATGCAAATACACGCCTTCGGTGGCTTCAAGACGGATGATAAAATCCATGCCCCTATGTCGGGGAACTACCTGCTTACCGCCAAGGTCGCCACGGCCCAGACCGGCCAGAAGTTCCTGTTCACCGTGAATGGCGGGCAGCCCGTTGAACAACCAGCGCCCTACACCATCGGCCTCTGGCAAACCACCGAAGCGATCCCCGTCGCCCTGAAAAATGGATCCAATTCCCTCCACTTCGAAATCGCCGAAGGCAGCCGTGGTGTCACTATCAAGGAATTCACCCTTACCCATGCGAAATAATCAAATAAAATTCACTCATTGGATGTTGCTGCTTCTGTGCGCACTTGCACCCGTGGTCGCCCAGCCTCCTGCATTGAACATGCAAGCGCGAGCGAAGGAATTACAGAACATGAAATTGGGCATGTTCATCTGCTGGTCCTTCAGCACGTATTCCGGAAAAGAATGGACTCCCGGCATCGAGGATGTCGCCTACTTCAGAGCGACCGAAGTCGATACCGACCAATGGGCGCGCACGGCGAAGGAAGCGGGCATGGGCTACATTCTCTTTCTTACAAAACATCACGACGGCTTCTGCCTGTGGGACACCCAGACGACTGATCGCAAGGTGACCAAAGCGCCGCTCGGACGCAACGTGCTGGCGGAACTCAAGAAATCCTGCGACAAACATGGCCTCAAACTCGCCCTCTATTTCTCGGAAGGCGAGTGGCGGCACCCCGGCGGGCTCGACCACCCGGATACGACCGGAGATAAAAAGCCCAACCAGGGCGGTCGTGATCCACAACTGAAAAAAGCCCAACTCAAGGAGTTGCTCACGGAATACGGGCCGATTGAATACATCTGGTTTGACCATGCGGTTGGGGATGGTGGGTTGAGCCACGCCGAAACCATCGCCTTCTGCAAGTCACTGCAACCCGGTTGTTTCATCGGCTTCAACCACGGCGATCAGCAAGGGGCGAACATCCGCCTGGGCGAGATGGGTAAACCCGGCCCCCTCGACGACCACAAGGCAGCCGGACCACACATGAAGGACGCGCCTTCAAAGGACTACCTGCTTGCAGAATTCACCTATCCGATCCA
>JAIFNK010000139.1:0-4591 GCA_020047775.1 Akkermansia sp.
TTCCGGCCACCTTTACGATTTCCATCTGTTCCGCGTTTTCATGGGCGGAGATCAATTGGCCGAAGATCCGTGCTCCGATGTCCGAGCGGAGCGCCAGTGGTGTCTCTGATAGAGAAAGCCCCGCGCCGTCGCGCTGGCGGCAGACCAGCACCGGATCTGGAGCGGCGGCCGCCTCGGCGGACTCGGCGAGTGTGCTGTCGGAAAACGCGTTGCCGGGCAGACAGGCCAGCGCGTTGAGCGAGGCGCCACCCGTGACGGGATCATACTGGCCGTTGACCACGAAGAACGAGTTCGGCGGCGGTGCCTGTTTCGGCCCGCCGGAAGGACTGTTAGCCGGCGAGTGCGGCGATGAGTCCTCCCACGGGATCGTGGTAAGAAGATGGTTCCAAGTGTAGTCCGAGGTCCAGCGTTTTGGCATGTAGCTCATCAGGTCGCCAGCATCCGATTCATGGAATGCGGAGTTGGAGATATGGTCGTAACCGCAGAGGGAACTCGGAAGCGACCACTGCCCCACGCCGAAGTTCGAGGTGGGATGCGGATAGTTTTCAAAGGGGCCCTCCGGCGTTGGGATACCGCCCTGAACGTGATCCAGATTCCAGTTGTGCCCGAGTTCGTGGGCCAGCGTGCGGCCGCCTAACGGAGCGTTCCACGGGACGCCGCCGCCAAGCTCTCGCGAAAAACGCACGACAGATTCTTCCCAGCCGGTGCCGATTCCGTTGAAACGCACCGGTTGGCCTTGGGCGTTCTCCGCGCCCCCGTGCACCACGGCCACCCAATGAGTGTCGCCCGCACCCGGTGGGTTCTTGTGGAACAGGTTGGCCCTCACCACGGCCTGCAGCACCTCCTCGGCGTCCCGCTCCATGTCCACCTTTCCGCCACCGCGGGTGAACCCCCCGCTCGTTGTCACCCAGGAGCGGATTCCGGGCACTGGCAGCAGCGAGGTGGCACGCTCCAGAAAACTTGATAGATTCTCAGCGGCCAGGGAGGAACCGAGATAGGTCTGGCCGTGGGTATAAACCGGAATGAAGAGCAAGCTTGGCGTATGGGTGGTGCGGAAATACACCCCACCGGCGGTGTGATGCACCGAGGCGACGCTGTTGTTGAGCGTCGGGTCGAGTGAGGGATTCGCCGGATCCCGGGTCTCGGCGGAGGCTCCTCCGGGGCTGAGCTGCATTTCCACCCGCATGAAGCCGTCCTGCGCGATGTAGGATGGAGGCAGTTCCCAGAGATAAGTTTTCGCGGCATCATAGCGGATGTCAGTGAGTGTGCCGTTGCTGAGTTCCGGGCGGCGGACAAGGTTCAACGGTGCGGCCGGGAAGGCGGTGAGTTCGACTTCTGGAGCGCCCAGTGGCCACGCTGGGCGGAAGAAGACGCGCAGTTGCGCAAAGGGGCTGAACGCGGGCACACCGGTGTTTTGATTGAACCGCTGGCGCGCATAACCGCGAACGAAAGTGCGTTTTCCGACGACCAGATCAAGCCGGTGGTCGAATGACTGAACGCCCTGGGTGATCTCCACGCCGAGTGCTTCGAAGTCGAGATTCACCTCGGGAATCGGCTCCACGTCGTTAGGCACGCGTTTCACACTGGCACCCGTGGCGTAGTAGAGGTGGAAATTGTCGGTGCGCAGGTTATTGCCGTTCGCCGGGATGGTGGCGGTGGTCAACGAGGACGAAGGTGATGCGCTGGGTGAATCCGCGCGGAGGGTGGTGTCCGCAAATCCGGCCAGGATTCCGAAAACGGTGTTGGAGACCGCGGCCCGGCGCAGATAGACGTAGAGTCCGTCCACCGCAACTTCCGTTAGTGTGTCATACATGCCCGAGACTCCGGTGCTGGTGGAGAAAATTGTGGACGGGCCGTTCCATCCGCCCAGGGCATCGCGCCGTCGACGTTGCAGGGTGGCCGGCGGGCTGTTCGCCTGCAGCGTGTGGCCCACGGTGAAATACACCGCCGTGTCCGGATAGCTGAAACCGCCGTGGCTATAGGTTTCCTGACGACTGGCAAAACCCGTGACTCCGGAGGCTAGCAGAGTCATCGCGGATGGTCCGTTGAGGTCGGTGAACAGGTCGTCATGCCGGAACACATAGAGCTGGCCGCTGAAGGTGAGTGCCAGGCTCTCCGTCGCCGAGAGCGGTGCGAAACGTTTGATCCATAACGCGGCGGAACCGGAATAAGTGGTTTGCGCGTGAAGGATGACCGGGCCGCCGGGGGTCAGTGCGTGGCTCCAGACCTGGATGCGGGTGGCGTCCACCTCGCCCCAGTAAACGCGGTCATTCAGGACCATCAGGTCGCTGCCATTCGCGATGCCCGCCGCCGGAAAAAACGGATGTTGCCCGCTGGTGGCGAGGATGGACGGGGCTTGCGTGTTTCTATCAGACGCCTGGCGGTCGAAGCGCAGGATGCCGTTGTTTCCCGCAGCGAGCAGATAGCGCCCGCCGACGGTCGCCCGTGGTGGAAGTTCGGTGGAGAGGCGGTCCATCACTTCGACCTCAGTGCCCTTGACCGCCGGAGCGCCCGGGACCGCGAGCCATCGCTGGGGATATTTGAGACCGTAATAGACGGCGTTCACACCGACCTCCGCCCTTGCCTGATATTCCAGACCTACCCCGGGGTATCCGGGCACCATTTCGAATGACTCGATGGGCGACGGCGCGTTGACGACGGTTTGTTCCTGGGCGTGGACCCGGGGAGCGGTTCCCAGGATCAGGACAAAAATCAGGGAGTATTTGGAGTTCATGAAGGGTTGGTTGGAGATTTGAAATGGAGCTTAGGGAAGCTTCCCACGTTCTGTTCAACCCGATCCGTCCGCCGCGATTACCAACTTTTTTTCGGGATGGCCCGAATCCGGTGGTTGGTGTGGAATCCCGCCGTTGGAAAACCGTGTAAGCAGGGTCTATCTGACTGCCACCGCTTCCGCGCGCGACGGTTACAGAAAAAGTTTCCCCGCTACGGCTTTGTGATCCTCACCCGGTAAAATCTCGCGGTTTCCGTCGCGTTCAGGTCCGTGATCGTGCGCACGTTGCCCGCATCGCTGGTGGTGAAACCGGTGAGCGGCTGCCAGTTTCCAAGCGTGGCGCTAAACTCGACGCTGTAGCTGCGATCTGCCAGACGTGGCGAGATTTGCAAACGCATTTGTGCGGACTGGAGCGGCACCGTTTGAATCGCTTGCAGAAACCGGGACTGGCTGTCCGTCGGCACAAGTCCGGCAGTGAACTCGAATGCGTTTGTCTGGCCGTCGCCATCAGGATCGGCGGTTGGATCGGAAACACCCGGGTCATTGAGCGCAAGCGAGCCGAAGTATTGCTGCTGCCACTCGCCCATCGCGCCCGGGGTGAAGCGGGCATACGAGCGGCCGTTGGTCGCCACCCAGAAATGCCCGCGCCGATGCGGATTGAGCGCCACATAGGTGGCGTTCGGCAGGCGATGGCCCGCCTTGGTGCATTCGTGCCAGACCGCGCCGTTGTCGTCGGAGTAATAGGTTTTGAAATACGCGTCGCCGAAACGTTTCGCGCACACCAGCACCTGACCATCGTGGGCGTCGATGGCCCGCACCTCGGAGAATCCGGTGTTGGAAAACGGCGTGTCAAGATAGGTCCAGTTCGTGCCGTTGTTAGTCGAGTAGGCGAGGCCGAGGTGGTCCTTCATGCCGCCGAACCACAGTCGGCCCGTCGCATGATCGCGGGTGAAGTAGCCCCATGAGTTCCAGTCGTAGAGCTTGTTGTTAGTTGGCCCGCCGCTGGAGTGCCCGGCCGAAGCCCACGATGTGCCGCGATCATTCGAAATGAGAAAACCCACCCCATTCAGCCAGGCAAAACGACGCGTCGGCGCGCTGGCATCCGCTTCCATGAATACAAAATGACTGAACTCGTCGCCCCAATTGCCGCCAGCGGGCACGCCGGTCGCTTTTGTGAACGCCACGCCGCCATTCGTGCTTCGATAGATTCCCGAATTCGCGTTCGACGTGTCATGCACGGCCACCAGGATTTCATTCGCATTGTCCGGAGCGACGCAGCCGCTGATGATCTCGCTGCCCGCTGGCAAACCCGTGCCGGTGACGCCCGCCACATGCACCAGCGACCAGTTCACGCCGTCATCGGCCGTGGTGACGATGGACGCGCGGCCCGCATTGGGTCCGAAGAACGAGCCACCGATGAAATACACTTTGGGCGATGCGGCTCCCGTCACCGGCCCCACCAGAGCCTCCGTCGCGTAAGTCATGCCCACATTGCCATTGCTAACCGGCAGGCTGCGGCGCGGATTGCGCGGCGCGAGACCGGTCTCGCTGCCATCCGTGGCGATGAAACCCACCAAGTCCGCCACCGGCATGTAAACGCGCAGCGGGTCGTTAGGATGCCACGACGGCTTCCACGTCACCACCTCGCCGATGCCGCGAGTCATGTAATTCACGGTGGCACCGGCATCGTTGGATACGAAAGGCCCGAAACCATTCGGCAGATACCAGCGGTTCGAATCCAGCGGATCCTGATGCAGTGATCCGCGCGACCAACCCGGACTGGTGTCGCTCGTCAACATCGCTGGCGGGCGCGTGCCGCTGATCGTCAGCGGCACGGCGCTCCACGACGTGCCGCCGTTC
>JAIFNK010000139.1:4666-5758 GCA_020047775.1 Akkermansia sp.
ACGACGTGCCGCCGTTCGTGCTCTTGCGCGTAGGCCCGCCGATCCAGCCGAGCACGATCGTCACGCCATCCCGCAGCACATGACACATGCCCACCGGCCCGTTCGCGGTGAGACCACCGAGCACGGTGCTCGTGATGTTCGTCCATGTCATACCCGTGACGTCTGATTGATAGAAACGGTTATTGGAGCCATCCTGCACCGCCGCGAACATCGCGCCTGAAGGCAACCGAGCGAGACGCGTGACCGAGGTCGTCGATGCACTCACCGTCACCGCCGCCCAGGTGATCGCGCCGCCGGCACCGCGCGTCCCCTTGTAGAGCGCGCTCGTGCTGCCATCCTTCACGCCGCCCACGAATACCTCATTCGGGAATGCCGCGTGCAACTGCACCACATGGCCGATCAATCCATCAAACAGGGCCCCGCCCTGTTTGCTCCATGACCCGCTGCCACCACCTGTCGTGCTGCGCCACAATCCATTCTTGCGGCTGATCGCGAAAATTTCCTGATCGCCCAATCCCGGTGTGATCGCCACACACTCGCCCTGCCAGCGCAGATCGTCATTGCCGGAAAAATTCACTCCCGCGAGCACCTGCGACCAGCTCGATCCACCGTCGGTCGTGCGCCAGATTCCACGCGATCCATCGGTGGACACATAACTCGTCCCCACCGCCTGATAGACAAGATCCGCCGAACCCTGCCCCACTGCCAACCCCTGCACGAACAAGCCCGCGCTGCTCGTCATGTTCCCAGAAATAAAACGCCAGCCAGCCCCCTGGTCATCACTGCGATACACCCCGCCCACGTCGGTGCGCGCATACAGCCGGCCGCCCGGGTGCGAGGCGAATCCCGTCAACCATCCGCCCGCGTCGAGATCCGTCTGCCGAAACACCCCGGGCTGCGGCACGCCCAACGATGACGCCGCCTCGACGCCGCCCGCCCAGGCCAGCGCAAATGCCAATGCGCAAATTCTGATAGGACAAATGGGCAATCCGTTCCGGCTCACATCCAATTCTACCCTTTTTCCGCGCCCCGCTTACAGAAAATCTTCGCTTCTCGACAGAAGCGCCCCGTTTTCATGTAATCCGCCGTCCT
>JAIFNK010000139.1:5833-11874 GCA_020047775.1 Akkermansia sp.
GCCGTCCTCTTTGCGGAGGAAATCCGCATGCCGCCCGCCGCTCCATCCTCCTGCCCCACCTGCGGCGATCCGGTGAGCGACGCCTCGCGCACCGGTGGCCATTGCCCGCGCTGCCTCTTCCGGGTGACCTTCGACGAGTCCACGGAATCCCCGGCCGGCGAGGAAAATGCGGCCTGGACCGGCTTCTCCGGCCTCGATCTCTACGAGGAAATCGGCCGCGGCGGGATGGGCGTGGTTTACCGTGCGCGCCAAACCGCGCTCAACCGCATCGTCGCCGTCAAAGTCCTGCTGCGCGCCCGCTTCGCCGGTCCCGAGGAACGCGGACGTTTCCACCGCGAGGCCCAGGCTGCCGCGCGGTTGCGCCATCCCGCCATCGTTGGCATCTTCGACGTCGGGGAAACCGAAGGCGTCCCCTGGTTCAGCATGGAATTCATCGCGGGCGAGAGCCTCGAACAACGCGTCCGCGAACACCCGCTGGAATCCCGCGAAGCCGCACGCCTGCTGCGGGAAATCGCCTCCGCGCTGCAACACGCGCATGACCACGGCGTCCTTCACCGCGACCTCAAGCCTTCTAATATTCTGTTGGATCGTGACAACTTCCCGCGTGTCAGCGATTTCGGCATCGCCCGGATCGCCACCGGCGGCACCTCCGGCCACGAACTCACGCGCACCGGCCAGATGCTCGGCTCACCCGGCTACGCCGCGCCCGAGCAGGCGTTCGATGGCCGCGCCGACGCAAGGACCGACGTCTATGGCCTCGGCGCGCTGATCTATCATCTTCTCACGGGCAGACCGCCATTCCAGGGCCCCACGCTCGACGCCATCCTCGTCCAACTCCGTGAAAACGATCCGCTCTCGCCCCGCAGGCTGAATCCCAGCGTGCCTCGCGACTTGGAAACGATCTGCCTCCAGTGCCTCCGGAAATCACCCGAGCGACGCTATCAGGACGCCGCCGCTGTGGCGGATGACCTCGAACGCTTTCTCGCCGGCGATCCCATCCGGGCGCGGCCGCTTGGATTTCCTGGGAGGACATGGCGCTGGACCACCCGCCACCCGGCCATGGCCACGATGCTTGCGGTAATCGCGCTACTTGTTGCCGGCATGGTCGTTGGCGCGCTGGCATTTGCCCGGCATCAGGCACGCATCGAGCACCGCGCCTCGCTCGTTTCGGAAGCCCGCACCCTGCGCCAATCCCGCCTCGCGGGCGGTCGCGAATCCGCGCTGGCCATGCTCCGCGAAGCATGGGCCATCGCTCCATCGGCCGAGATCCGTAATGAGGTCGCCGCCTGCCTCGCACTGCCGGAAATCAGCCCCATGCAGCAGGTAACCGCCACCCCGCCCGATCTCACGCGCAGCGCGGACGGTCTCCTCGCCGCCACCTTTTCCGGCAACGACATCGTCATCTGCGAAACCGCCACCGGCCGTGAAACCGCACGCCTGCCAGGGCGCAAACCCGGTGCCCTGATGAGACTTGACGACCAAGGCCACCGCATCGCCATCGCAGAACCGGCGGGCGGCCTGCTGGAAATTGTTTCCCTAGCAGACCAGCGCGTTCTAGCCACCTGCGCGCACCCGATGCAGCTCCACGACGTGGCTTGGAGCGGCGACCTCATCGCCACCAGTTGTGACAACCGCTTCATTTACCTCTGGGATGATCAGGGCCACCTCAAGCACCGGCTCAGCGGCCACGAATCGCCGGTCATCCGCCTTGCCTTCCGCCCCGGCGGGCAGGAACTCGCATCCACCGCCGCCGACAACCATGTGCGCCTATGGCACGCCGCGCGCGGCACGGAAATCCTCCGCCTCGGTGCCGCCCACCAAGCCCACTCCGCCCTCTGGTGGTCTGCGGATGGCACGACCCTCTTCGGCTCAACCAAGGACGGCCAGGCCGAAGCGTTCCCAGTCCACCTCTCAGCGTGTCTCGACCTGCTCGCCCCGCCGCAGGATGAACCGCATTCGGAGAACCTCAGCAGCGCCGACCTCAGCGCCGACGGCCGCTTCGCCGTGGTCATCGACGAGCAATCCGCCCGCCTCTGGGACTTCAAGCAGGGTCATCTTCTTTACCAATACCCGAAACCCGCCGGCCAGTGGCTCAGCGCGCGCTTCTCTCCCGATGGCCGCGACCTCCTGCTCTGCGGTTGGGCTGCCGATCTAACGATAAGACCACTCCATCCGAACCACGGGGCCAGGGCCACGCTGGGGCCGCCCGCCACCCTCTTGGAAGGTCACGGCAACCTCCTGCGCGACACCACCTCCGATGGCACACGCATCGTCCTCAGCAACAACGAAACCGGCCATTTCCTGGTGGTTTCCAACGACCGCTCCCCCCTGGTCAGCATCCGCCACCCCGGCACACTCGCCACCACGATCAGCCCGCACGGCACATGGCTCGTCACCAGCAGCTATCTGGAAACCGGCGCAAAAGTCTGGTCGCTACCGGAAGGCCGCCTCCTCCACACCCTCTGCCTGGGAGAAACCGTCATGCAGACCTGCGCGCTCGGAAACCACCGCCTCATCGCCAGAACCAACGGCAGCGTACGCGTGTTCCGCACCACCGATTGGACCGAAGACGCCTCCCCGCCCGCCCATCTGCGGCTCAACAGCATGGCCGCCTCGCGCGATGGCCGCCTGCTCGCCACAGTCGGCGACAACGACATCCGCATCCTTGAAACCACCGGCTTCACCGAACGCCTCCGCCTCACCCCGCCCGCCCATGCGGGCTGGCTCGGCGAATGCCATCTCGCTTTCGATGCCGATGCATCGCACCTGCTCGTCCACACCGCCTTGGGAGCCGTCATGCGCTGGAACCTCAAACAACTCGAAACCGAGCTCAAACAGCTCTTTGTAGAACCATGACTCCGAAACACCCTAGTATGATTACCTCTATGTCATGAAAATCTGGCAACATTTCAGCCGAAGAATTTCTTTTTCAATATTCTTATTTATCTAGTTGACCCATTCCGTTAATCACTATATCTCCCTCCCAACCTTCAGCAAGTCATGCAATCAACGATCCATGCCAACCATCTCCAGCCGACCCAGTGGTCGCCGCTTATGGATATGCTCGTATGCGATGCGGAGATTCGATTCAGTCTCGATTCCGGGACCGGGTCCCCCAAACTGGGCAGTGAAAAATATTCCCTTACCCAGGAGGCAGGCAGGCAGTTCACGATCTGATAAAGATCATCGATTTTTTCGAGAACCCCGCCCGCTCCAGCAGCCGGCGGGGTTTTTGTTTTACAGCTTTCCCCCACGATTTCAAGGCTCGCAGCGATGTGGCCGTCATTCAAACCAAACCATTTCATTCACATGATTTTTTACTAACAAACCAATCCGGCATGAAAAACCCCGCTGTCAGCAGCAACTGATGGTGGGGCGGAATCGGCAATCCACTGTCAAGCGAGTCATCAAATCATGACTGGCTGAAGGACTTTCATTGTCCCGATTTTCCGCCTTGGAAGATCAATAAACCAGAGGCTTCGGCATGACTGTATATATATGGTTCGTGCCACAGGAGGTGTGCCTGAAACACCGAAAGATCCGCCGAGAAATTTTCCTGCGGGTGCGAGTCCATCACCGGACTGGCAGCGGTGTTTGTTTTTATTTTTCACAACGCGGTCATCGTCCAAAAGCAGGATTCCTGACTTCCAATCAGGGAATGCCGGTGCAAGTCCGGCTGGCCGCACCATTTTCCATTTTCTAATAACCATACACGGCGGGCGTCAGCTTGCGCAGCGAGGTTTCCAAATCCTTGCGAGCTCGGGGCAGCACCGAGCCGCCGTGCCAATTTTTTCCTCATAAATAGCGGAGTAGCCAAGTGGTAAGGCAGCGGTTTCATACGCCGCGTACCGCCGGTTCGAATCCGGCCTCCGCAACCACTTTCCCAAATCCTCCGTAGCTCAATAGCAGAGCATCCGCCCGATAAGCGGAAGACCGCGGCGCAAACCCGCGCGGAGGGACCAAGGCTGTGTAGCTGAGATAGATTAGCGTCTCGCTGAAGACGAGAAGAGTCCGGTGCGATCCCGGACACAGCCGCCATTTTCCAGAAAGCTCCATTGATGTATCAGCTAGCATAGCGGCCTTTCACGCCGCAGAAGCCGGGGCAGCACCGGCATGGAGTGCCATTCTTTTCCAGCTCCCGAAGTGTAAGAGTTCTACACGCCGCCGTGCGAAGGCGGAGATTCGAGGTGCAAGTCCTCGCGGGAGCACCATTTCCCAATGTTGATCATAATGTAACAGTAGCATCCGGCCCTGTGAAGGCCGCAGTGCGGGTGCAAGTCCCGTTGATCAACCCAACTTTCCAATGATGGAGCGCTGGCTTCAGCCGGCCTGTTTATCGACTCGCCGGTTAAAGCCAGCGCTCCATTTCAGCCCCCCCTGCTCAATCAACCAACACCAATCAACCTCATGTTCAATATTCATGATTCTCACGACCGGCAGGTGATCGCCACCGTTCGCGAACACCACGCCCTGCACCAAAGGCGTTACAAGATCAAACAACTGGAACAGCCATACCAACGCGGGTGGCGTCGTTATTACACATTGAATGAACGGGCCATGGACCGTCAGGATCGTCCAACTCTTGAAGCGATTCTGGAGGTGATCGGCAGCGTTGTCTTGCATCACAGTCGCAACTTCCAGCGCCGTCGCGGACGAGCGAGGAAACTGTGCGAGATCGAACAACCGCTCCGGCCGATTCCGCTCCACGAATGGCAGAGGAAGAACTATCCCGACGCGTGGCATCGCTATTTCCAATACCAGCTTCTGCTGGAGTGGAATCACCACTGGCAGCCCTACTGGGTATTCGTGCAACCCTCACTCTACCGACTCAAGATCGGGCGCAACTGGATCGATCAAATCCAGGAGATCGACCCCGGGATTGAAAGCCGCTTGGGCGAGTTGGACCGTTGGCTCGAATTGCACCAAGCCTGGCGACGCTACGGTTGGCTCAAAGGCCGCCGACAGAGCTGCCGCTGGTATGACGGCGAATCCAAGAAACAGCGCCTTCTCAAAAAAGAACACCGGCGCGAAATCGCCAGTGCCAATGGAACCTTTCCGGAGGTTGATCCGGCTGCGTCCGTGCGGCGCATCCCGACCAGCCTCCGGCGGATTTTCCCACATCACCCACTTTCGGACCCGAAGCTTAGGCAGCGAAGCATCCGGCTTTTAATCGGACGAGCAGGGCGCAGATCCCTGCGGGTTCACCATTTCCTGAAAACAAACACCGCTTCCGGTCCATCAACCTAACTATCATATGAAAACCAAAGACCTGATTTTCCTCGGCGTGCCTGCGGGCGAGCCGATCCAACACGCGCACGAATTCATCCAACGCTGCATCGCGGATGGAAACGAAGGCGCAAGTCTCGGCGAGGAAATCTTCCAGATCGTCGCCGATCCTTCGGCGTTTTTTGCGGATCCTCTGCGTGCCCCGCTGGCCCGCTCCATCTACCGGCCGGCCTTCACGCCGCGGGCGGAACTCGCGCCGTGGCGGCAGTGGGGCGATGACCTCGAAGCGGATGCCGTGCGGCAAATGGCGAATGCCTGCGCCCTGCCCGTCGCTGTGGCGGGCGCGTTGATGCCGGATGCCCATCCGGGCTACGGTCTGCCGATTGGTGGCGTTCTTGCCACAGAAAATGCCGTGATTCCTTATGCCGTGGGTGTCGATATCGCCTGTCGGATGAAACTCACCGTTTACGATCGCAAGGCGAACGTCATCGCCGGTCAGCGCGACCGGTTGGCGAACATCATCGAGGACGAAACGCGTTTCGGAATCGGCTGCACCTTCAAGAACCGCCGCGATCACGACGTGATGGACGACGACTGGACGGTTTCTCCGGTGACCCGGCGTCTCCGCGACAAGGCATGGACCCAGCTCGGGACCAGCGGCAGCGGAAATCATTTCGTCGAGTTCGGTGCATTCACCGTGACGAGCAATGAGCTCGGTTTGCCGTATGGCGAATACCTCGCGCTGCTCAGCCACTCGGGTTCGCGCGGAACAGGCGCGCAGGTTTGCGATGTCTATAGCAAACGCGCGATGGCCC
>JAIFNK010000157.1 GCA_020047775.1 Akkermansia sp.
TCGTCCTAACAATCTGCGGCCTGGGTGCGCCGTTCATCTACGCATGCCTCCCGGATCCCGTTCCGGCGGTGAAATCCACCCGCCACTGGCTGCATGTCCACCGCGAGGATTTCCCCGTCCTGCTGCGTGCGCTGGTGCCCACGCTCTGCATCGCGACCGGCGCCGGGCTGAGCATTCAGTTCCTCAACCTGTTTTTCAGCAACGTCTATCAACTCGATCCGGCGCGTTACTCGGCGTTTGGCTCGGTGAGTTACGTGCTGGTGTTTTTCACCGGCCTGATCGTCCCGGAAGTGCGCCGCCGCCTCGGCTGGCGCGGGGCGATCCTCGGCGTGCAATCGGCGGCGGTGGTCCTGCTGGCGCTGATGGGACTTACCGAGTTGTGGAAACACACCGGCTGGGCGTTTCCCGTCGCCATCGTTTGTTTCATCTTCCGCCAGCCGCTCATGAACATGGCGGGCCCGTCCACCAGCGAGCTCTCGATGACCTACGTCGGCGAGCGCAACCGCGAGCTGATGAGCGCGTGCAGCGGCGCGATCTGGAGCGGTGCCTGGTGGCTGGCGGCGAGGGTGTTCGAGGTTCTCCGCGCACATCAGCTGCCTTACTGGCAGATTTTCCTGGCCACCGCCGTGTTGTATTTCATCGGCACTTTCAGCTACCTCGTCCTGATCCGGGCGGTGGAGAAACGGGAGTCCAAGGAAGTCACGCCGGACGCGAATCCGGAAGCGGGACTGGTGTGAATAGAGGGCGAGACCGAAATTTTTGGTGTAGCCTGCGATCCCGGACTCGCCGGGAAAGTTTGGCCAAAGGGAACGAGGCGGAGGCCGCTCTGCTTTGGCTTCCCTTTCGCTTGCGAGTCTGGAGACTCGCGTTCCCGGGGCGCATCACCGTCACTGCGGTTCACTCGGGAAATACTCTCGCGGAATTCATTCCGTGCGGCACACATCTTGCACCCGGGAATTTCCAGTGTCCTCATCTCCTAACTCATCCCCCGGCCTGCTGCCTACCTTGGGTCGCTGGCAGGTTCTCTTCTACGGTCTCGGCTCCATGCTCGGCGCGGGCATCTACGCGCTCGTCGGCCGCGCGGCGGAGTCGCTGGGCAACGCGGTATGGCTGGCGTTTCTCGCCGCCATGGTCGCCGCGCTGCTCACCGGTCTGTCGTATGCCTGCGTCGGCGGACGCTATGCCAAAGCCGGCGGCGCGGCCTACGTCACCCAGCGGGCGCTGGGCCGGCCCGCGATCAGCTACATGGTCGGCATCGCGGTGATGATGAGCGGACTGACAAGCATGGCCACCGGCTCGCAAGCGATCGCGGAGAATCTGGAAAAAGCCGTCGGCATGGCGCTGCCGATCAAGCTCGTGGCCATTGCTTTGGTGTTTCTCGTGGGGTGCGTGATTTACCGGGGGATGAAGGAAAGCATGTGGGTGAATGTCGTTTGCACGGTGGTCGAGGCGTCCGGCTTGTTGTTCATCATCGCCGTCGGCATGCGCTTCTGGGGCGGGGTGAATTATCTGGAAACTCCTGCTGATAGTAGCGGAATTGGCTCCGGCATCACGCTCGCACTCGTCCTGCAAGGCGCGGTGCTGATGTTTTTCTCGTTCATTGGCTTCGAGGACATCCTCAACGTGAGCGAGGAGGTGAAGGACCCGAAGCGCGATGTCCCGTTCGGCCTCATCGGCGCGATGATCCTCGCCACGCTGATCTACATGGCAGTGGCGATCACCGCGGTCTCCGTGCTGCCGTGGCGAGAGCTCGCCGCCAGCAAGACGCCGCTGATGGAAGTCGCGCACCGGGCGGCTCCGTGGTTCCACGGGATCGACCGCGTTTATCTGGGCATCACCATTTTTGCCATCGGCAACACCGCGCTGCTCAACTATCTGATGGGCTCGCGCCTGCTCTATGGCATGAGCCGCCAGGGCCTGTTGCCGGAAGCGTTGGGGAAAATCCATCCGCAGCGCCACACTCCGCACCGGGCGATCCTCGTGTTGTTCGTGATCGTCTCGCTGCTCATCCTGAGTGGCGGGGTGAAACCGCTGGCGGAAGCGACGGTGTTGCTGCTGCTGGTCGTTTTCACCCTGGTGAACGTTTCCTTAATCGTCCTCAAACGCCGTGAGGGAGAACCCACCGACGGCTTCGACGTGCCGCTGCTCGTGCCGATCTTGGGAGCGCTGGTCTGTACGCTGTTGGTGGTGGTGCGGGTGCAGGCGGCATTCACCGACCCGAAACCCGGAGCTGCGGTCGCGCCATTGATCGCGCTGGCGATTTTCGCGGTGAGCTTCGGACTCTATTTCCGGAGTAGGGTCAGTCGCTAAAACACATGGCTGACTCTTCATCTTGAAAATCCTCACGGATCCACCGTGATCCGCAGGCGCAGAAACAATCCGGCGGGCGGATTGAGCAGGCGCAGGGTGATGGTCTCCGCGTCGGTGACGGCGAGCACTCCGCTCAGGCCGCTGTTGGAAATCGACGGCCCTAAAACCGCCGGCAGGTTTGGAAGCACCTGATCCCGGTTTTGCCATCGGCTCCCTTCACGGCGACACTCACGTGGGTGAAGCGCCCGCCGAGCGCGACGGATCGGCGGCCATCCGCGTGGGTGACGACGGTCAAGTCTTCCGTCTCCCGACTCATCCGGGCGGCGATCCAAAAATTTTTAGGCTCGACGGATCAGCGTAAATCCCATCTATCTGAAACAAATGATTCGTATATTTCCTGCAAAAAAGAATGGATTCACCCTGGTGGAACTACTGGTGGTCACTCTGATCATCACCGCCCTCGCCGCCCTCTCCCTGACCGCGGTCCCACGCATGATGGCCAGTGCCCGAGCCAATGAATCGATGCAAAACCTGCGTCAGCTCGGACCATTGCTCTCCACCTATGCCTCCGATCACGCGATGAAACTGCCGCCAGCCAAGGCACCTGCCACCCAGCCCGATGGCACCACCGCGGATCTTCAATGGAACGAAATCTGCCTCGCTCTGCTCTACCCGGGCACCCCGCCCGCCGAATTCAAAACCAAGGCCTGGTGGGACCGGAACAAGACGATTTTGAGAAACCCGCTTTTCAAGGAAACCGCCACTCCACGAGGCTGGTCGCCTCTCAACTCCGGATATGCGATCAACGAAATGATCCCGGAAAACCTCGCGCTGGCGTCCACCGGCGTTGTCCCTCCCCATGACGAGCTCCTTGCCGTCAGCGTCCCGCTAGCCGCCATCGCCGACCCGGGCCGCACGCCGTTGATCGCACCCTGCGACGATTTTTTCTTCCGCTACGATGAAGCCCAGCTCAAAGACTTCAAGAGCGGCACTCTCAAGGATCTCCTGAATGACGGCAAAGTCCCGGTCCTGTTCGTGGACGGCCATATCGAAACGATCAGCCCCGGCGAATACCTTCAACGGAGGCTGTTCCTCGTCCCAATCGCCCCAATCGTCCCGGCCCCCTGAGCGTCAGGCGGATTCGAGAATCGTCTTGAAACGTACCAGCGCCTTTTCCCAGGCTTCCGGGTTTTCCGGGGTGAACGTCTTGAATTCGAATGAGCGCCGAATCAGGTCCCGGCCCGCTTGGATGTCCGGCAGATGACCGGTGGCGATCATCTGGGTGATCACGTTTCCGCAGGATGTTGCTTCCACCGGCCCGGCCACGACTTCGATCCCCAGCGCATCGGCGGTCGCCTGGCTGAGCAGCTCGTTTTGAATCCCGCCGCCACCGGCATGAAGCCGCTCGAAATCCCGGCAGCTCAGCGTCTGGATCCGCTCGTAAACGACCCGGTACTTCAGCGCCAGCGAATCGGTGGCGACCCGCAGGATCTCGCCGTTGTCGCGCGGCACCGGCTGCCCGGTTTTCTCACAGAAGGCCCGGATCTTGGCCGGCATGCGGCCGGGACTGGCGAAAGACGCGTCGTCCGGATCGATGAACGCGGTGAAGGGCTTCGCGTCGCCCGCCAGCGTCGCCATCTCGGCAAAGCTCAGTTTTTCACCATCCAGCTCCCACTGCCGCTTGCACTCCTGGATCAGCCACAAGCCGGAGATGTTTTTCAAAAACCGCACGCTGTCGTTCACGCCCAGCTCATTGCAAAATCCGAACTCCAGCGCCTCCGGCGAGGTGATCGCCTCGTCCTCCTCCACCCCCATGATCGACCAGGTGCCCGATGACAGCCAAAGACTTCCCGCGCCACTCATCGGTATCCCGGCGACCGCCGAAGCGGTGTCATGACTCGCCGATGCCACCACCGGGATTCCCGCCCGGCCGATGAACGCCGCCACCTCGTCACGGATCGGTCCCAGCACCGTTCCCGGCGCGACGATTTCGCCGAAAATCTGCCGCGGCAGTCCCAGCGCATCAATCACCCCCCAGGCCCACTCGCCGGTTGTCGCATCGATCAACTGCGAGGTGGAAGCCACGGTCCGCTCGACCGCCTGACGTCCGCTCAGCCAATATCCCAGCAGGTCCGGCACAAAAAGCAGCCGCCCGGCATTCGCCAGTGCCGGACTCCCCTTCCGCGCTTCCGCCAGCAGGTGGAGCGAGCTGTTATAGAAATTCGTCTTGATTCCCGTCTGCGCGTAAACCTCCGCCTCGGGTAGAATCGCATGCATCGCCTCCGCCATTCCTTCGAACCTCGGGTCACGATACTGATGTGGCATCCCCAGCAGTTCGCCGTTCGCATCGACCAGCCCGAAATCGCAGCCCCACGTGTCGATGCCGATGGAGACGATCGCCTCACCGTGGCGTTCCACCGCGCGGCGCAAACCTTCGAGGATCTCCCGATAGAGGCCGATGATGTTCCAGAAGGATCCGCCCGGCAGATCCGTCCCCGGATTGTCGAACCGGTGGATTTCCTCAAGCACCAGCTTGGAAAAATCCGTTTTTGCAGCGATGACGCGACCGCTGCCTGCTCCTAAATCAACTGCGATGAATACTTTTCCGGAAGTCATGTGATCAATGGGCTGGACCCATCTTTTTTCAACACCCCGCCCGATGCAACCACCAATCATCGGGAATCAGGAAATCCCGACCTCCGTCCCCCCCATGGAGGATTCTCCCCGCCTCCCTAGTTTTTCATTGGGGCCGCGAGGAAATAGATCTTCCGGCTGCTTTCATCGACATCGCACACATCGATGAACACCTCATCCTCACCCTCAGGGAGCTCGGTCATGGCGGGAGGCAGGACCCCCTTCTGCCAAACGATCCGCAGCGGGAATTTTCCGGTCATCCCTGCCGCCGGGGTACCGGCGGAACCCCAGGTGATTGTGCCCACTTCCAATCCGGAGTCGCCATCGCCGGCCGACATATATTCCGCGAACGAATAACGGGGAGCCACAAAACCATAGTTGCCGGGCTTGCGAATTTCGATGGTTGCCTCGCTGCGGATTTCCCCGTCGACCACGGCCGCCTTGTCGATGGTGAACTTGAACGCATCGCGATAGCAGAACGCGTCTCCGGTGAACACCGGCACCGCGATGAAGCCCAGCAGCGTGAGCCCACCCACCAATGCAGGAAGCACCGCGCGGACCAACAACGATTGCTCCCCTCCCCCCTTGCCCACCATCACCCACAGGAGACCAAGCACGTGGAACAGGATTACCAACGGCAGATAAGTCGACAAATCGGTGCGGAAGCCACCGTCCGGATAAACCACCAGACAAATCGAGACCAGCGCCAGCAGGACCAGCACCGGCAGCGAGTATGCCACCAATGCCCGCCTGACGGGAAGCTTGGCAAAAAAGCCGTAAGCCACCAACAGCAGCAGCCCGCCCCCGAATGCGGTCCACCAATGCGACATTGTCCAGATGAAGGCGGAGGGGATACTTTCCGGATAAACCATCAGCCAGGCCCCCGCTAAAACGACAACGAACGCGACAAGCCAGCCAATCACTCCGATTCCAAAAAGTTTCGTAAATGCCGAATTCGCGAGGCTCTGGGGTTTAGCGGCTGATGGGTTGATTGTGGCGACTTCCATATTCACTGAAGGATTTTGAGATATCGTGGGGCTTGATGGGAAGCACGAAAATATATTTCTCCGCCCATGTGAAAACCCCCTTCCCACTG
>JAIFNK010000247.1 GCA_020047775.1 Akkermansia sp.
TTTCTGGATTTCATCGATCACCAGCAGCGCACCCTCGGGGTGGTTGCGGGCTTTGAGGCGGGCGAGATCCCATTGCTGCTCAAGCCATGCCTGGTCGCGGAGTGTGGGTTCGTCCGCAGAGGCGTAATGCGCGGGAATTCCCGAGGCTTCCATGACTTGCCGCGCCAAGGTGGTTTTCCCCACCTGCCGGGGGCCTGCCAGGACTTGGATGAAACGGCGCGGTTCGCGGACCCGGGAAAGCAGCTGGGAGTAGAGGTGAGAGCGCTTCATTGGATTTACTCAGGGCATTGAGTAAAATATTGTGGTTGTTTGAGCAAGTTGGATTTTTGATCGCGGCGACCGGTGATCGCCGCTACTCGGTGAGTTCGTGCCAGGCTTGGCGGGTGGCGATGGATTGGGCGGTGGTGGTGGAGAGGAGAGTCGGGTCCGGGGTGATGCCGACGCGGCCAAGGTCGAGGCGGTCGGCGTCGAGGCAGACGGCGAGGGTGGGTTCGGATTGGGGTGGGCCGCCGTTGTGGATTTGGCAGGCGGTGACGAGGAGTTCCATGCGGACGTCGTCGAGGTGGAAATGGCCGGCTTGGCGGAACTCGCGGGCGAGTTGTGCGCCGCGTGGGCCGTGTTGGGGATCGCGGTATTCGTTTTCCCGGCAGGAGTCGTGGAAGACGGCGAAGAGTGGATGATTTCCTCGTCGGCTCCGTGATGGCGGGCGAGGTAGAGGCCGTTGCGGCGGACGGTGCGCCAGTGGGAGGGGCCGTGGTCGGTGTGAGGGCCGAGGCGGAATTGGGCGGTGACGAGTTGCCAGAGCGGGAGTTCGGTGGGGCTGAGCATGTTTTCCTAAGAATAGCGAAAGGGGTGGGACAAATGCGGGGGTAGGTTCAAAAATGGCAGGGAAATTTTTTCATGACTTTTTCGAGAGGGTTTGATTGATGTTCAATCAGTTACTGTGCGTTGCTCATGCTTTATGACTGATTTATGATGGGGAGCTTGACGAGGCGGGTAAAATAGAGAGATGCCGCCGCCCCAGCCGTCCCCGCCGATTTCACCTTCCCAGGACGGCCCGGACCCGTTGGACGTGACGGGCAAAGTGTTCTTCCACGGCACCAGCAAGCGCAATGCGAGGAAGATTCTCAGCGGAGGATTTCGTGACTGGTCGTGGACGGCGGAGACACCCTTGCTCAAGTATATGGCCAAGCGAGGAATCGACCGCTGGATGCACGGCGGTTTCTACGGTCGCGGGACGTATGTCACCTGCAACTGGCGCTCGGCATTGTATTTCGGGCCGGTTCTCTTCAGGGTGGAATTGCAGCCGGGCACCCGCATCCTACGATTGGACATCCCGCCGGATGGCAAGGCGCTGGACTCGCTGAAGCGTGAATTCGGCAAGGGAATTCTGACCAAATCGCCATGGAAAGTGATGCCGGCCAACAAAAGACTCACCTTGGACGAGGCCATCCAACTGGCACGCCACCATGTCAATCGCTACGAAAGTGGTCGTTGGATCAATCCGCATGCGCAAAAGCATGAGAAGCTGATGTTCGACATGCGCAACATCCTGGTGCGATATGGCATCCAAGGCTGGGGGGAACCGAGCGACCTCGGGGGGATCGTGATCTTTGCCACCGACCGGCTCAAGGTGCGTGAGGTGGCGCTTTCCCTCCCAACCGAGGACTTGCGGCGGGGATTCAATGACGTCACCACGGTCGCGGATCGCTTCCCCTCGCTGAAAGCGCTGATACGCACCTGCTTCACCGCCCGAAACCGCGGGGCAGCCAACACCCTCCGGTGGCTGGAAAAATCCAATGAAGAACTTCGCGAGCGATTTCCTTCATGAGAGAGAGGCCTGAAAGCTTCGACTAAAATAGATAGACTGATGGAGTTGCTGGGCGCTCGCCGCCCACAGTCGGCTCGCCAAAAATGCCGCTTTCGACCTCCGATTCAAATTTCCCGTTTATGACACAACTTTCACCGACAAATTTGACGGATCGCGGCATTCCCGTAAGTATAACAGGACTCCCGCACGGCAGCGGCCATCAATCCGATCATCGCATCTTCCGGATCATTCCGGTAAACGCCGCTCGGACCGTCGGAGTCGGTTTCTCATTTCCCCGGATCTAGCGCGGATTTCCCGCCCTTGTCCGTCGTTTCCCAAGGCGTTCCGCCAACGAACGCTCCCTCGCGCCCTGAGGAGGGTCATGAAAATGGGATGCTCGCAGATGCTGAGCCGTCGGCGGATGATCTGGCCTAGGCAATGGGGCTTCCGGTTGAAGATGTCCGTGAGTTGCTTGCACTTGAGAGGAAAACCACGTCGTTGGATGACCACACCCATGACACCAGTGGTGCTTCTGTATATGATTTGATCGCCGACACCAAGGCGGCGGTACCAACAGAAGCGGCGGAGCTGAACGATGACATGAAGCTCCTCCAACAAGCGGTGAATCGGTTGACATCGAAGCCGTCATGAATCACCTTCAGGGGCTTGGCGTGGACATTCGTGATGAACCTGTCAATTCCAATGACGATGCCGAACCCGCAAGCGCCAGCACGGCGGACGGCCTTGCCGACCTGGAGCGGTTGTATTTTCGCCAACTCGGAAAAGTGCCCCTGCTAACACGCGAACAGGAAGTGGAGATTTCCAAACGCATCGAGCATGCCGAGGCGGACGTCGCCCGCCGGTTCCACGCCTTCGGGATCGCTGCGGAGGACTATCTTGAGCTCGCCGAAAAACTTCGCGAGGGCAAGGAGCGCGTGGACCGTTTCGTGCTCGACCACCAGAATCTACCCCGCGAGAGCTATCTGAAGAACCTGGCCGTGTTGTGCGGAAATGTGAAGGTGTTGCATGGCGAAACCACGGCGCTGTTTCGTCGCCTATCAGGAAAAAATCCCCGCGGACGGAAGAAGATGCAGGCGGAGTTTCAGGCAAATCTCCTGGCACTCGGCCAGCTCTACGCCCGCTTTCGATTCAAGCCGGATGTCATCGAGGAGTTCTGCGAAAGTCTCGGTGGATTCGCTGAAAAGCTCGCGAAATACAGCCGTCTGCTTCGGGCTGATCCCGAAAACGGCGAGTTCCAATCCAAGCGGCATGATCTCCAACTGCGACTCTGGCATGACGCTGCGGAATTCACCGTAGCCCGGGACCACTTGCGCCATTCCCTTGATAGAACCCGCCGTGCCAAAGGGGAAATGGTCGAGGCCAACCTCCGTCTGGTGGTTTCCATCGCCAAGAAATACACCAACCGTGGCATCCCGTTTCTCGACCTGATCCAGGAAGGCAACATGGGCCTGATGAAGGCGGTTGATAAATTCAAATACCGCCTCGGATATAAGTTTTCCACCTATGCCTCGTGGTGGATCCGCCAGTCGATCACCCGTTCGATTGCCGACCAGGCCCGCACGATCCGCATCCCGGTTCACATGATCGAGACGATCCACAAGCTCGCTCGCGTGGAACGGCATCCGCGAGTTGATAGGTTTCACGAACGCGGCGTAGGGAATTGATCCTGTTATGACACAAATCAAAACGGCCACCTTGCGACAACCTCACCGGACGGGCATCATGTCAGTGTGATGCAAGTGAACGGAACTCGTGGCCAAAACCACTTCAGCCGGAATTCACCGGCCCCTGACTCCTGGTCGGCCCGATAGCGGGAGAAGTCCCCGCCTCAAATGTCAGCGCAATTCAGCGCCGCTGGCGATCCATGCCTGCGAAACGGATTCCATCCTCTCAAACCTATCAACCACCCATAACCGAACACCTCATTTGAAACCCGCAATCCACGCCTATCAACATGCCCTTTCCGTTTGGGAAAAATTCCATGCCCAGTCCAAATACCCGGTCATGGATGAGGAATCCCTGACCCGCTGTGCCGCCAAGGATAACATGCTGGATCGTATCCTCCGCGCACCTCCGCCAGGCGAACGGACACCCACGGCATTCGGCTTGTTTGTCCGCTTTGGCCGCAACTGGAAGCCTCTCCGCCAAACCTCATTTCTGGGGGAGTTCCTGCCAGGCCCTTCCACGGTGGAGCGCAGGCTGCTCGAAGCCGCGGCGAAAGGCGCGATCAAGCGCCCCCGCAGACTCCCGGTCACCGTGGAAGAATTTCCAAGCCGCATTTGGCAACGCGCCCAGGCATCGCAGAATCCCAAGCGTCTGGTCGGCGCGGCCTATCTGGCATTCAACTCCATGGTGCGCCTGCTCGAACAGCATGAGGACGACACCGATCTGGAAGACCTCATGACATTCCGCATTCCATCGGGGGACTTGCCCGACGTCATCGACCTCGCCGCCTTGTCGCCGGGGCGATTCCTCGATCTGAAAAACCGCATCATCGACTGGCTCATGGAGGAATTCCGCACCGGGCGCTTCGAACTCACCAGCGAGGTCATGCCAGCCATCAAGGCCTGGGTGCTGGTGGACACCGGGAATCGCGATGAGGGCATTGACATGCTATCAGCCGAAACACGGGCCACGATGGAGAAATATCTGACGACTCACAGATTGTGCGACCACCACCACACCCGCCGACTCGGGCGGTTGATGTTCCGCTTCGGGCTTCGTCGGCTTGCTTCTCAATGCACCAAGGTTCTCGGTGATTCGCCCTGGAAACTCGGTTGGCAATATCAAGCGATCTCGGGAAACGCACATGCCCGCATCCGCCAGATCATTCTCAGGCCTGATAGCGATGCCGATGCCTGGATGAAAGAACCCGCGCTGGCCTGCTCCGCGATGACGATCCCGCTGTGGCTGATGGATGGCGTGGAGCGGGTTTCCGAACTCACCGCACTCTTCAACAAGGCCGCCGGGTGTCCATGGATTTTCCCGCGCCTCCAACACATCTATCAATGGCATCTCGCGCTTGCCGGCAAGCATGAGGAACTCCGCCAGATCGAACAAATCGCCCCTGACCTTGCTGTCGGGCTTTCCGGATCACTCACCCCATCCATCCCATGAAACGCATT
Organism: Akkermansia sp.; assembly: GCA_020047775.1. Classification (GTDB taxonomy): domain Bacteria; phylum Verrucomicrobiota; class Verrucomicrobiia; order Verrucomicrobiales; family Akkermansiaceae; genus Luteolibacter. The sequence continues at coordinate 4,957 of JAIFNK010000247.1, forward strand.
CGAAGAAACTGCAATATGCCATGCCCCTTCAAACAGGGTGACAGTATCCGCCCGGTCGCCATGTTCGAACACCACGACTACCGCCGTGGCGAGAGCTACACCGTGGTCGAGATCGACCCGAACGACTCGACCCTCAAGGCGCGCGACGAACACGGGCAGACCGGCCGATGGATCCGTTGGCGCGACTGCGAAAAATTCAATGACATCGGCTGGGAATGGCTGAAAGGCCAACTCTCCGTCGAAGCATTGGAACTCCTCACCGCGTTCGACGGCCTGCAAAACCTCAAGCTCCGCCCTCAAGTGCGTATGGCCCTCGTGAACCATTTGCCGGGGCTCAAGGACAAGGTGCTCGATGCCTGCGTCTCCCTCGAATCCAAAACCAACGAAATCTAATCATATATGAATCCAGCACCCATTGGCACCCGCATTCAGGTGATTTCCAAAAACCATCACCACTACCGGATCGGCGGCATCTACCGCGTCCACCAAGTGGATGGAGACGGCACTTTGAAGGCCATTGATGATTTCGGGATCGAAGGAGATTTCCTGAGATGGAGGGACTGCCGGCCGGTCGGCATCGGCTGGGAGTGGATCCGTGAGCATCTCGACGCCAGTTCGCTGGACCTGCTCAGTGCCTTCGACGGATTGGAGCATCTTCGTCTCCGTGACGAGGTGGAAACCAAGGTCATCACTTCCATTCCAAACCTTGCGGAGGCGATTCTCAACCTCCTTCCCGCAGTCGAGGAGGAAATGGAGGGTCTCAGAAACCAATCCCCGGAAGAAGAAGAGATCGATCTCGATAGTCTTGGCATCTGATCCGTCCGGGCACATTCAAAAATTTCAGCCATTTCAGTTTTTCAGATTTTACTCCATGAACTCACTCCTCAAACAATCATCCATTGCCGTATGTCTCCGTGGTTTCAGCGCCACCGAACTGGAGAAAGCCAGCAAGTTTCTCAGCTCCCGCGGACATCGTGTCGTGCGTTCGCTCAATGCCGCGCAATGCATGGTCACCGGCCCGGATGCGGATCACTCCCTACTGGAAAGCTCCCGCGCCCTGGGGGTGCAAGTGGTGAGG
>JAIFNK010000005.1 GCA_020047775.1 Akkermansia sp.
TGTCCGGGGTCGCCTGGATGTCGGGCAATGGGGATTTCTTGGAAGACATGATTCAGATAGATTTTTCGTATTCCGCCCATGACGAGGACGTTTCCCAGACGCGGACCCGGACGAGTCTAACATCCGGCCTGAGCCGGTAGCGGGTGTCGGCGCGGCAGGCGTAGGCGGCCAGGGCGGATTCCGCGTGGTCGAAAATCGTGCGCGCCATCAACTCGGTGGTCGGATCCTGGTTTTCGAAGCCGATGACGCGGTCGCCATAGCGGGCCTTGAATTCGCCGTAAGCCGGGTCCGCGGTATTCATGCACAGCGCGTGGTCGAAGGTGTCCAGCCAATCGCCAACCGCCTCCTTGATGATTTTGAAATCGCAGACCATCTGGTTGTCATCGAGTCCGTGCGATTCGATGACGAACTCGACCTTGCGGGTGTGGCCGTGCGGAAACCGGCACTTGTCCGGATGCTTGGTGAGCATGTGGCCGTTTTCCACTTCGATGGATTTGCAGATTCGATAGGGCATGGAAGATGTTGAGAGTCTGGAGTTGAGAGTTGAAAGTAAGAATTTGCGCCTCAGGCTTCATCCAGTAGGGAGCGTCTCAAGCCACTGAGCATACGGCTTTGTTCTTCCGCCGCCAGGTAAAGAGACTCAAACTGGTCCGGTGAGAGAAATCCTTGGTTTCTACCGATGTGGGATTGAGAGACGACTTCGAAAATCGAGCCTGCTGCGATTTCCACAAAGCGGGCGAAGTCCTTCTTCGAATTTCTCGAGCTTCCCTCCGCGATATTGGAGGAAATAGAGACTGCAGCGCGACGCATTTGATTCGTCAGTCCGAACCGCTCGTCTGACGGAAAATTCCGGGTCTCGGAATAAACCAAATCCGCGAATTCAATCGCCCGTCGCCAAACTTCCAGTTTTTCAAATCCAAACATGTCGCTACTGTTACTTCTTTCTCTCAACTCCAGACTCTCAACTCATCTTCGGAAGCGCCGGTGTTTGCTCGTAAACCGTGGGATCCGGCAGGCCGGCGAGCATAAACGCCTCGCGCCGCTCGACGCAGGTGCCGCAGACGCCGCAGTGGATTTCGCCGCCTTTGTAGCAGGACCAGGTTTCGGAAAAATCAACGCCGAGGGCGACACCGCGTTTGGCGATGCCGGATTTATCCATGTCGATGAACGGGCGGAGCAGTTGGATTTTCGCGTAAGTCCCCTCGTCCATCGCGGTGGCCATCGCCCGCATGAACGGCTCGCGGCAGTCCGGATAGATCGCGTGGTCGCCGGAGTGGGCGGCGATCACCAGCGCCTCCGCGTCGATGCTTTCCGCGTAGCCGGTGGCGATGGCGAGCATGATGCCGTTGCGGAACGGGACGACGGTTTGTTTCATGGACTGCTCGGCGTAATGGCCATCAGGAATGCCGCCGCCGGATTGCAGCAGGTCGGACTTGAACAGCCGGTCCATGAAATCCAGCGATATGACCTGATGGGCGACGCCTTTTCTATCAGCGTGAAGTTTTGCGAACGGGATTTCCCTCGCGTTGTGCTTCGACCCGTAGTCGAAGGACAGGCAGGCGGCGACCTCGTGCGTGCCGAGGGCCTCGTAGAAGGCGACCACGGAATCCATGCCGCCGCTCAGAAGAACGCAGACTTTCATGATTCGGCGGCCAGGGAATCCGGGTAAGTCGCCTCGGTCGTCAGTTGGATGCCGCCGCGCGGGGCGAAATCGCCGCGCACGATGAGTTGCTGCGGCTTCATCACGCCGACGAGGTCGTCGAGGATGCGGTTGACGATTTCCTCGTTGAACGCCGGCTGGTTGCGGAACGAGGCGAGATAGAATTTCAGGCTCTTCGTTTCCACGCAGACATCGCCCGGGATGTAGCGGATGACGATTTTCGCGCTGTCCGGCTGGCCGGTGACCGGGCACAGCGAGGAGAATTCCGGGCAATTGAGCGTGATCCAATAGCGCCGGCCGGGCCTCAGGTTCGGAAAAACGTCGAGTGTCGCCTCATCCGGGCTCGCGGGCAGGCGGTTCTCGGACTTTCCGAGCAGGGACAGGTTCTTGAGTTCTTCGCGACCGGGCATGGCCGGAGTCTGAAACCCCACGCAAAAAGGTCGATTATTTTCTAAATCCGGTGCGAATCAGTCCGGCGCGCCGTCCACTGGCGGCGCTTCGAGGGCGGGCGCTTCTGGTTCGCCGCCCGCTTCTTTGGCCTCGAGCTTCTGTTTGCGCTTCTCCTCTTTCTTGGCTTTTTTCTCCAGCTCGCGGCGGCGTTTTTCGAATGAATAGTTTGGTGTGGCCATGGTTCTCTCAGGAACCATGCGCTTTTGGGGGACGATAGGCGAGAAGGGAATTCAGACCTGCGGAATTGATTGCGCCAGAGCAACGCGAATCCCCGAACCGGGCCCCATCGTGTCCAATGAGGATTGGAGCTTGCGGTGGCACAAACAAAAATAAAAATCGCCCCCCGTCCATTGCCGGATAGGATCACCCGGCCACCGTTTTCAACCCTGACAAAATCCACCGATGCAGCGCGCCGCCTTCAAAATGCAACTCAAGCCCGGCTTCGAGGCCGAATACCGGAAACGCCATGACGAAATCTGGCCCGAGCTCTCCCGCGCCCTCACCGAGGCCGGGATTTCCGACTACTCGATCTTTCTGGACCCGGAAACCCTGACCCTGTTCGCCGTGCAGAAACTCGCCGATGGCCACACCGCCGACACGCTGCCACAGCATCCGCTCGTCCGGAAATGGTGGGACTACATGGCCGACATCATGGACACCCAGCCGGATCACTCACCGGTCTGCACCCCGCTCGTTGAGGTGTTTCACATGGATTGAATGCCCCCATGCCCGGAAGCCCGACGTTGACGGGCTGCCAGGAAAGAACACTAACGGATTCCGCCGGCGGCGCGAAGGCGGTGCCGGTGATGCCTGAAGTGGCGGAACCAAGGCGCAGCAGTGATGCCGGTGAAAAACCTCCCCTCCTTTTCCAATCCCGATGCCTATCAAGTAAATTCGGGCTTCCACCCCAAACAAACCGGCCGATGCTGTCGCCCATGGTGAAGCGCGTATTTCTGGGGTGGGACCGGCCGTTTTTGACGAAGGCGGTGGCTTGGCTAATCGAGCGGCGGCACGAACTTCCGGGAATGCAGGTAGTCGTTCCCACGGCCCAGAGCGGACGTCGCTTGCGGGAGGCCCTGGCCGCGGCGGCGGGGGCGATCCTGACACCGGAAATCGTGACGCCGGGATCCTTCCTCCAATCCCGCGATGCCGAGGCGGCGGCGGATTGGATGGAGCATCTCGCCTGGGTGGAAGTGCTGGAAAGCGTCGCGGACTGGACCGAATACCAGCCGTTGTTTTCGGAACCTCCGGGAGCTGGTCCTAACTGGGCGGGCGGCCTCGCCCGGGAAATGGTCCGGCTGCGACGAACGCTTCAGGAAAACGGCCTGCTTTTTTCCACCGCCGCGAGGAAACTTCGGGACACGGTCGAGGCGGAGCGCTGGGAGGCACTGGGCAGGCTGGAAGATCTGGTGGAACACAAATTACGCGGCTGGGGATTGAAAAGCCGCAGCCGCATCCTCGCTGAGGGACTTGAGATGCCGGCCGGAGTCACCCAAATCGTTCTGGCGGGTGTGCCGGAGATGCCGCCGCTGGTCGAGCGTTCGCTGTTAGCATGGCCCGGCCAAGTGACCGCGCTCATCGGCGGACCGGAGGATGAGGCGGAGCGTTTTTCCCTGATCGGAAGACCCGCTTCCCAGTGGGCGGACCGCCCGCTTCCATGGCCGGAGGGCTCGGTGCAGGTCGTGGCGGACCCGCGCCAACAGGCGGTGGAAGCACTGCGGGTGATCGGTGAAATGAAAACCCCGTCCGATGAAGTCGCGCTGGGAGCGGCGGATGGTGAAGTGGGTGACGAACTTGCCCGCAGTTTCACCCGGCAAGGATGGCCGGCATTCCACCCCGCCGCCGCGGTTGGCACTGGCGGACTGTCACTGTGGTTTGGGATCTGGCGCGATTGGCTGGCCGACCCGACCCTGGCGACGATGGCCAATCTGCTGGCACTGCCGGAGACCGGCGTTCTCGTCGGCGGGAAGCGGGCGCAAAAAGCGAAACGCCTGGCAGAACTCCGCGACCGCTGGATGATCTCGCGGACCGGGGACTTGCAGCGCCGGATCGCTACCGGGGATTTCCGCAGCGAGTGGGACAAGGAATCCGCCGAGGAACTCTGCAAGGCGGCCGAGGCCTTGGAAACCTGGCGGGGCAGCCTCCTGGGTGAAGACTCCAGCGGGGCGATGGAGCGGTTGTTAGCCATTCTGGGCCGCACCGGTCCGACCACCGGGGACATCGCTAACAGCATGACGGACTGGTTCACGGCCGCCGCTCCGCTGATGGAGCGGGTGAAGCGCGGGCCGGGCTTCTGGATCGAGCTGATGTTGTCCGAACTCCCCTCCCCCGCCCCGCTGCCGCCGGAGGGACGGGTGATCGACGTGCAGGGCTGGCTGGAACTCTATCATGAACCGGGCCGCCATCTGGTATTGTGCGGGATGAATGAAGGAAAAGTCCCCGCCCGGTGCGGAGGCGAGCCGTGGCTCAGCGAGGCGAGCCGGGAAAAGCTCGGGCTCATCAAGGATGCCGACCGCGCGGCGAGGGACGCCTTCCTCTATCAGTCCATGCTGGAGGCGCGCCGCAGCGGCGGGCGGGTGGATGTGATCTGCGGGAAATCCGGTGCCGGGGGCGAGTCGTTGCTGCCGTCGCGACTCCTGCTCGCCGCGGACCGTGATGAGCTGCCGGGACGGGTGAAATCGCTTTTCAAGGAGGTTGAGCCGCCGGAGGCCGGGTTGCGCTGGCACGCGGACTGGAAATGGAAACCCCGGATCGTCGAGCCGCCGAAGCGCCTGAACGTGACCTCGCTCGGCGACTATCTGGCATGTCCATTCCGTTATTACCTGAAGTATGTGATGAAAATGCAAAGCCCCGAACCCGGCCGGGCGGAATGGAACGCCCGCGATTTCGGCACGGCCGCCCACGAGGTGCTGGAACGCTGGGGCCGCGATACGGAGGCGCGGACTCTGGACAAGACCGAGGCCATCCACGACTGGCTTTCCGCCGAGCTGGACCGGGTGGTGGGCGAGTGGTTCGGCAAGCGCGTGCCGCTCGCCGTGCGCATTCAGACCGAGTCGCTGCGGCAGCGGCTGTTATGGCTTTCCCGGGTTCAGGCGGCGGCCTGTCAGGACGGCTGGGAGGGGGTGGATGTGGAGCGCAAGGTCGAGCTGCCGGTGGGAGACGCGCTGATCGTCGCGAAAATCGACCGCATCGACCGCCACCGCGAGACGGGCCGGTTGCGGGTGCTCGACTACAAGACGGGCAAGGTCGATGGCGTGGACAAGGCGCACCGCAAAAAACTCACTGCATCCAGCGCGCTCCCGGCACATCTCAGCCGGGAATGCCCGGCCGTGTTCGCCGGCGAGGACAAGGGCAAGTCCGCGGAATTTCTCTGGCAGAACCTGCAACTTCCGCTTTACGCCGCCGCACTGGTGGCACGCGGAGAGCCGCTGCCGACGCCGTGTTATTTCACCCTGAGATCGACCGAGGCGGATGTGGCGGTGCTTGAGTGGTCGGACTTCGAAACGGCGGATCTTGAAGCCGCCAAATCCTGCGCCGATTGGGTGGCCGGTCAAATCTCCGCAGGTGTCTTCTGGCCGCCGGCGGAAAAAGTCACTTACGACGACTTCGCTGTCCTGGCGGCGGGAAGGGAGTTAGAGGAGATGATCGAATTCGAACATAATCCGGTTCGCGCGGAATAAATTCCGCGCTCCCGGTTCACGCGGGTGCTCCGATGGCACCTGGAATCGGACCCGAGCCTTCGGGGCGGTCTTCTTCGGTGGCCTTGGCGACCGGCTTTTTCTTGAGCTCGTCGGGGATCGGCGGTGGCTTGGGAGCTGACGGCGGGTTGCGCATCTCGCCGAAGTCAATGATGTCGCGGAGGTGCGCCGCGTCGAGGGTTTCGAATTCGAGCAACGCCTTGGCGATGAGCTCCACCTT
>JAIFNK010000097.1 GCA_020047775.1 Akkermansia sp.
ACCCCGCAATCCCTCCTCCTGCTGAACGCCGCCGGCGGAGCCGCACTTTGCTTTTCACCTTTCGTCTTCATCTGGCTTACGGACAACCTCCGCATGCTGCCATCCGAGACACCGTTTGGAACCTATATTGTCAGGCTCTTCGCCACAGGATTCATCTCGATCGGTCCCGCATGCCTGCTGCTTGGCGCCGTTTTTCCATTCCTCATGAAAGCCGAGGAACAATTCGCCACCCACCCGGGAAAAAGCATCGGCAGCCTCTCGGCAGTCAACACGATCGGGGCCATCCTCGGATCGGTGGCATGCGGGTTCTTGATGCTCCAATGGCTCGGGATGTGGCGTTCCATCCAACTGGTCGCTGCATCCTATCTGCTCATCGCCTTGCTGACACCCACCGCCAAGAACCGCATCACACGCGCGGCCAAAGCCGGAGCGCTCGCCATGTTAGTCATGGCATTCACGTTGCTGAATCCAACCCGACTGCCAACCACCGCCACCACGGACACACAAGGACAACCGGAAACCATTGTGGAAAAGTGGGAGGCCAGCGATTGCACTGTCACGGTGGTCAAAAAAAACCACGATAACCTCGCCATCAAAATCAATTCCAATTACGGCCTTGGTTCCACCGACGCTTACGCCCTCCAAATGTTCCAGGCGCGGATTCCATTGCTGGCCTATCCCTCGACGGACAGCGTGTTCTTTCTCGGTATGGGGACCGGAATCACCGCAGGTGAGGCACTTGATGACAATGACTTCAAAAACATCAAGAAAGTAGTGGTCTCCGAGTTGTCCCCAAGCGTGGCCGCGGCATCGAAAAAATATTTCGCAGGAGGCACGGGCGGCCCGGACTTGACCAACGGGCTCTTCCACGATCCGCGGGCCACGGTCCTTGTGGAAGACGGACGCAATCATCTAATGGCCACCCGCGAAAACTACGCGATGATCAATGCGGACCTGTTCCTTCCCTATGGCCGCGGCACCGGCGACCTCTATAGCCGCGAACATTTCCAAAATGTTAAAAACCGCCTCAAGCCGGGTGGTGTTTTCGTCCAGTGGCTGCCACTCTATCAAGTCAGCGAAATTGAGTTCGGCATCATCACCCACACCATGCTCTCGGTTTTCCCACAAGTCAGCTTGTGGCGCGGCAACTTCCAACCAGGAGCCGAAATCGTCGCCTTGGTCGGCCATCAGAACAACGACCCGCTGCCCGCCTGCGCGCTCGATGTGGAGCGCGACAAACAAAACGCCGTGGCCGGTGCCACCTACCTCGATATGCAGGAGCTGTTGTTGCCAATCAACCCGCAAACCATCCTTTGGTTTTACTGCGGCAACCTGACGCTCGCCGCCGACCTCTTTGCCGGCTATCCGCTCAACACCGATGACAAACCGGTCATCGAATTCGGCACGCCACGATCCCTCCACCGGACCAAGGATCAAGGCAAACCCCAATTCGTCGGATCCAAATTCGCAGACCTGGTAGAAAAAATCCAAAGCCGGACTCCGCCCGCCACCGACCCGCTACTGGCCTCGCGAAGCCCATCAAACCGCGACCTGCCGCTTGCGGGTTCCGCATTCCACCGGGGCTGGATCGCACGCGCCACCGGCGACGAGAAGCAGTGGCAAGAAAACTGGCAGCAGTTCCTCAACCACTGGACCAAGCCTGAAGCGGGCCATGAAGGGCAATAGCAGGAATCAGTCGCCCCCGACTCACGCTTGCCGGCCATGAAGGCCGCCCAGCCCGGATGATGGTTGGGATAACGCCCGTCCACACCCAGCCCTTCCCGCATGCCGTCGTCAGCGCCGCCTTTTCCCTGCACTCGCATTTTGAGCACCTGGCTCTTCTGAGAAGTGTCTGGCAAGATGAAGGATCACGGGACCGGGGCTTCGTCACCGGTAAGACCCCGCCTTGGTATCCTTGGGCCCCTTGAGCCTCGCTATCAAGAACCGGACCGGATCCGGATAGGGCACGCCGCTGGCACCGGGATACATCAGATGACATTCGACCGGAATCGTTTTGAGCTTCTCCTGCAGCTTGAGGCCGAAGTTAGAGGTATGGGTCGGGTCCTTCTGGTTCTTTCCAATCCCAGGGACGACCGAGTAGTAGAGAAACACCGGCGGATCATCCCGGGTGGCGAGTTCGTAGGGCGAATACTCCTTGATCCAGGGCAGGATCTCCTCCCTGTTAGCGATAAACTGCTCGAAGCCAGATAGATTCGCTTTTGGGTCGCCGTTGAAGCCGAACGCATGGCCACCGTAGGTGCTGTTGGGCGTCCACTCCCTCATCTGTCGGGGATCGAGCGTGGTCTGCGCGCCCAACACGCCGGCGCAGAACAACCGGGTGGATTCACGCGCGATCGGATCTCTGCTTTTCGGGTCCGCCATGTCGTCGTGAAAAGCGAGCCACAGGCTGGAACAGGCCCCTGCCGATCCACCGGACGCACCGATGCGGGTCTTGTCGATGTTGAATTCCGCCGCCTTGCTGCGGACGAACTGCAAGGCCCGTGCGGCATCTTCGAGTGGCCACTTCACCGGTGGTTTCACCCCCGCCGCGTGCGCCTCTTGAGTGAAGCGGTAGTTGATGGAAATCACGGAAATCCCGGCGGCGAGGTATTCCTTCACTCCGGTCACCTTGTTCTTGTCGTTGGTCTTCCACGATCCTCCATGGATGAAAAATACGAGTGGCGTGGGTTCCGAGGATTCCGCCTTCCAGAAATCCATGACCTGTTTGGGATTCGTGCCGTAGGGAATATCGGACCGCGTCGGCGGAGTGGGGTCGGGCCTCTCGCCTTCGGGAAGCCAGAACGGCGTCGGGTTCGTCTTCGTTTTCGGCTCGGCCTTTTTTTCTGCGGCGATGGAGCCGAGAGGTGTCAGAATGAGTGCTGCCATTAGCAGGCGGATGGCGGTTTGCCGGTGTTGGGTCTTGCGTTTCATGAGATAGTTTGTCGCGAGGAATGCTTGCTGGCGGCCATGGCTGATGGCGAAATTTCCCCCTACGGTTTCGAAAACCGGGTTCATCGACGGAGGAATAGGAACCGTCTTCACGGTGTGGATGACACTATTTTTTGCTGCGATGCGGTCATGCCGAAACCGGCTCCCAGGATGGTTGCCAACGGGTTGGGTTATTGCGATTTGCCGCGAAGCGGATTGTCGGCAGTCGGTTTGCCATCCTTCGCCGCTAGCAGTTTGACTTCGTGAAGGCACAAACCATAGCGTCCGCCCGGCGGGTTGAACTTCAATTCCGCGCCATTCCAGCCGGGACTGAAATTGGCGGAGTAACACAGCCACAGGCTTTTGCCGTCGGCGCTGATGAACTTGCTCGGGAAATTCAGGAAGTAGGCCTGTTCGCCGAAGCCCTTCATGTAAGTCACCATCTTCCACGGGCCGGTGATCGCGTCCGCCTCGAGGATGTAGGAGTTCATCTTGGCAACGGTCGGCCAGCCATCGGTGACGCACATCAGGTATTTCTTCAGACCCGGCACATAGGTCGCGGTGACGCAACCCATGTTGTTGTTCCACTCGAGCAGTGGTTTGATTTTGGCATAGTCCGATGTCCAAACCGGTTTTCCGTTCGCGTCGTTTCCGGCGAAGAACTCGTAGGCTTTGATGTCGTTGATGGTTTCGGGGGATGGAGTGACCCGGGCCAGATAGGTTTGGTCGGCGGAAATCCAACTCAGATTCGCGTGTTTGAAATCATCCGTGCATCCCGGATTCGGTTCGAACGGCATGCCCGGTTGGCCCGGCTTGATGCAGGGGCGCGGGTGCGGGTCGCTTTCCTCCGCCCCCATGCCTAACAAATACGCTTTTCCATCAGGCGAGTGCTCCATGTTTTTCCCGAAATCAACGAACTTCGGGGCACCCATCTTGACGGGGCCGAGGTATTTCGCGGGTTCCGGAAACAATGGTTTCTCAGCCGAAAGCGGCGATGCTTCCCAAGTCTTGCCCAAATCGCGCGAGATTTGGAAGCCGGGCAAGGGACCCAGGTTCGGCCAGTTATACTTGAATCCCCGATGCTCTACGGTGCCTCCCGAACCGAGACAGTAGGTGCCGAAATACCAAATGCCATTGTATACCAACGAACCGCACGGGTATCTTCCACGGTATGGCCTTGCCCACGCTTCCTTGGGCGGAGATGTGTTGCGAATGTCCAATTTGAGCGGATCGTCACCCATCATCACCGCATGACCGGTGCTGCCACCGTGTTTGGGCTTGTCTCCGGAACCGCATTTGATCCCGTCGGTCGTCCCGTCCGTCCATGGCGAATACAAATTGCCGTCGCTGGCCCACGAGGGATAGAACGTATCGCCACATTTATAATCGCTGTGCTTTCCAGTGAAACAGACTCCCGTTAGAGTCGTCGAGCGCGGAAACGGACAGTCGGCGGGAATTTCGGACGGCCAGACGAAACCACCCGTGCCGATGGAATAGCTTCCTGTTTTCGCGTCCTTGGCCGCCAAACAGTGACTGGATCCCGCCAAAAGAAATACTGCCAGGTACAGTGCCGCGACGGGGAAGATGTGGATTGTGGGCGGGTCCACTCCTTTGAGCTCCTTGCCGTTGATGCTCTCGATGATCTGGCCCTTCTTGAGCTTTCCGGTCGCCTCCGCCGGGGAGCCTTTCGCCACCGTGCTGACCTCCATGGTCATCCCCGGCCGCACCAGATTGAGGCCGATCCCGACCGGACCCGGATTTCTCACGATCCATGGTTTCTTGTCGGTAACATTCGGGAACGGATTGAAGAGCGGCGTGGTGGCGCTGGTGTAGTACGCGGGCTCACTGCTGGGAGCGGCATTCTTTTTTTGCGACCACGCACTTGATGCGAATGCCAACATGGCCCCGAAATCGCAGGCGCATGCGACTCGTGAAAGGGGTGTTTTGCCCAGGCTCATTTGCTTGCTTCTTGTTTGCTTGAGGGGTTCTTGCCGCGGGGATCAAGCGTGACCATTGGCCTACGACTTTTGTCTGATGAATTTCAGTTGCCTCGGGGAATATCCAGCATCAAAACCCGGGATCGGCGCACTCTGCTCCTTCAACTTGGGGCGAGCGTAATAAGAGCGACCGGCAAGGGAAGGAAAAATCGCGGAGGAATTCACGAACAGACCGAGCCTGGTGTTCTGATGATTTCATCCGGATTTCCCGCGTATGGCGGGCGGTTGGCGGAGGCCGGCGGAGGGATCTTGCATGATTCTCCAATCTCCCGCTTGCCAGAGTGGCCCATCCACTTAACCTACGCCGAGAATCTCACATGAAAATCTGGCTCGACGGTAAACTGGTGGACGAATCTGAAGCGAAAGTGTCGGTCTTTGACCACGGACTTCTCTACGGAGACGGTGTTTTTGAAGGCATCCGCATTTATAACGGACGGATTTTCCGGCTGGAGCAACACATCAAGCGGCTGTTCGATTCCGCCAAGGCAATCATCCTGAACCTGCCCTGGACGCAGGAGGAGGTCTGCAAATACACCTGCGAGACCGTAGCCGCGAACGGTCTGACGGATGGATACATCCGCTTGGTCATCACCCGTGGGGCGGGAGAACTCGGACTCAACCCCTACCTCTGCCCGGTGCCGTCGATGTTCATCATCGCCTCGACCATCAAGCTCTATCCGGACGAGACCTACGAAAAAGGCCTCGCGATCATCACTTGCGCGACCCGCCGTCCCGCTCCGGCGGCCTTGATGCCACAGGTGAAGTCACTTAATTACCTGAACAACATCATGGCCAAGGTCGAGGCGATCCAGGCAAACGCCCTCGAAGCCGTGATGCTCAACGAGCAGGGCTACGTCGCGGAATGCACCGGCGACAATCTTTTCATCCTCAAAAACGGCAAGCTGCTCACTCCATTGATTTCCGATGGCGCGCTCGACGGCATCACCCGCGAAGTCATCATCGAAATCGCGGAGAAACTCGGCGTGCCATTCAAGGAATGTTCGCTCACCCGCTACGACATCTTCACGGCGGACGAATGCTTCCTGACCGGCACCGCCGCAGAGGTGATCCCGGTGGTGGCGCTCGACC
>JAIFNK010000189.1 GCA_020047775.1 Akkermansia sp.
TCGCACAACCGCCTGAAAACCCTGCCCCCTGAACTCGGCCAACTCACCACGCTGACGGTGCTCGATCTCTCCCACAACCCGCTGGAAGCCCTCCCGCCGGAGATCGGCCAACTCGCGAAGCTGACGGTGCTCAAAGCATCCAACACCCATCTAGCAGCGCTGCCGGCGGAACTCGGCCAACTCGCAAACCTATCCGAACTGGACCTGGCCGGCAATCCGCTGACCTCGCTTCCGGAAACCCTCAAGGATCTGGAAAACCTGCACCACTTGTTTCTCCACGACAATCCGGCGCTGCAACTCTCCCCGTTCATCCTCGGGCCCGACCCGCGAAAGCTCCCCGACGCCAAACCGGCCTCCGCGCAATCGATTCTCGACTTCTACTTCGGCAGGCAGTCGGGAACCACCCGCCCGCTTAACGAAGTGAAAATGATCCTGCTAGGAAACCGCGGCGCGGGCAAATCCACCATCGTGCAGGCCTTGCGCGACCTGCCTTACCGCGAAGGGGAAACCAGCACGCCGGGCGTCGCGTTGTGCGACTGGACACTGGAAGGCCCCGGCGAGGAACCGGTCACCGTCCATGTCTGGGACTTTTCCGGCCAGCCGGTCACCCACGCCCTGCATCCGTTTTTCTTCAGTCCGCGGAGCCTCTATCTGCTGGTCCTGACCGGCCGTGACCATCACGAACGCGACGACGCGGAATACTGGCTGCGCACGGTCGAAGCCCACGGGACGGATGCCCACGGACAAGGACCGGCGGTGATCGTGGCGATGAACCAATGGAACGTCCCCGGCTGCCGCCCGGAAGTGGACCGCATCGCGCTGCGGGAACGCTATCCCTTCATCCGCGGATTTGTGGAAATGGACTGCAAGGCGAAAAAAGGCGTCCCCACCCTGAAAACCGCGATTTTCCGGGAACTCGAGCGCATGCCCTGGGTGCGCGAACCGTTTCCCGAAGCTTGGGACAAGGTGCGCCGCGCCCTTGCCTCCGAAAAACACCTGACGGAATCCGCGTTCCGCGAGCTGTGTCTCGAACACGGCGTGAAGGACCAGGGGCAACAGGACTATCTATCCGAAACCCTGCACCATCTGGGAATCACGCTGCACGAGCCGGACGATTCGGCGCTCATGGAATCCGGGTGGCTGGTGAAACATCTCTATCCGCTTATCCACCGCGCGGAAAACCAGGCGGGCATCCTCAAACAGGCCGATGTGGACATGGCACTCCTAACGGAACGCAACGAGGCCGCGCGCGCCTTTTTGATGAAGGTTCTGGAGCGGCTCGGACTGGCCGTCGCCGGCAGCGGCGTCTGGCTGCTGCCCCACACGCAACCGGATCAGGCACCCGGAGGTCTGTTGGATTTCCGGGAAGACGCGGATGCCATCCGGCTGCGTTACACCTATCAGACCGCGCCGGAGGATTTGCTGGCGCGGCTCATCGTGCGGCGTTTCGATTTCATCGAGGAGTTGCGGGAACAAAAACTGCAGTGGCGTCACGGCGTGATCCTGTCCCGCAAGGGAGCCCGGGCGTTGATCCGGATGGAACCGCGGCAGCGCCAATTGACCATCACCGTCACCGGCCCCGCCAAGACCCGGCATCAACTCGCCGGCCTCTGCCAGGCCGAGTTGCATGAACTTCACGCCGGGTTGCCCGGATGCGAGCCCGTCGAGGAAACCTTGGGACAAGGCAATTGACGCGATGCCAGAGCCCGGCATGGGCGGCTCGCAGCTTGCCTTCCGGCAGGAGTTCGCCACATTTCCACCACCATGCCCCATCAGCAAAACCCATCACCCGGGAAACCGCCTAAAGAAGTCATCTTGGAGATCGGAGCTGAAGGTGGATCGCTCACCCTCATTCGGCCTCGTTCTTGCGAAACAGTGCGGCATCACCGATCCGGAAATCGACCACACCATCGCCAAACCCTGATCTAACGTCAGGGGGCAGGGGTGGATGGGTCTTGGCTGGTGACGGGTGATTTGCCACAACCGTTCCAATCGAGCGGTTGGTTTGCAGCATGAATTTGATAGACAGAGCGCTGCAGCAGCATCGTAGATAAGTCATGGATACACTCCTTTCCCGCCGCACGACTTTGAAACTGCTTGCCGGTGGCGCGGCAGCTGGCTGGATGCGTCCGCTTGGAGCCGGGCAGGACATCGCGGCGCAGGGCGGAGACCGCTGGGCCCGGCGCCACAACCGCGTGTGGTTGTCGGGGGATGTCTGGGCCAACCCGATGGAAGACTGGTGCCTGCGCGGTGACGGCGCCGAGTGCCTGCGTCCCGGGCCCGACCGCAGCGTGCACTCGCTGACCCACCAGATCACGGCCAACAAGCCGTTTGAAATGTCAGTCATGGTGAATCGCGTCGAAGCAGGCAAGCCAGACGGCGGTGCCGGTTTCCGCATCGGCCTCAAGAGCGAACTCAACGAATACCGCAGTAACTGCTTCGTGGTCGATGGCATCCGCGCGGGCTGGATGGGAGATCAACTGGTGCTGGGAAAGCGAGCCGTCGCCCTGACCGATACAAGCATCGGCGATCACGTGCGACTGGTGCTGAGAGGAGTGCCTGAGGGCGATCAATGCAGGCTCACCTTGACCGCCGTCGGCGACCATTCCGACGAGAGCCTCAACGTGCTCACCCATACGGTCGCTGCCGACGCCATCCTCGGCAATGTATCGCTCGCCCACAACCTATCGCCCGTGAAGGATAACAAGGGCCGCGGCAAACTGAACACCGGTGCCCGTTACCGTTTCCATCATTGGCAACTTTCCGGGGAAGGCTTCACGGTGAAGCCGGAACAAGCCTTCGGCCCTTTGCTGTGGGCGATGTATTCGCTCAGCGATTCACGCGGCAAGGATGGCTTCGTGATGAAACTCAGCGCCCTGACCGGACCCTTGGGCGAAGAGGACAAGCACGACGTCGAACTGCAAGTGCGGAAGGACGGCCAGTGGCATTCGTTAGGCAAGGCCGCGCTCGATCCCGACGCCTGGGTCGCCACCTTCCGCATCACCCATTGGGATGAGACGCGGACGGTGCCCTACAAGGTGATTTACCACGAGTCGCTCAAGGATGGCTCCGTCATCAGCCACGAATGGTCCGGCAGCATTCACGCCAATCCGGTCGGTCGGCCACTGCGCATGGCGGCGCTCACTTGCCAGAACGACTATGCTTTCCCTTACGCACCGGTTGCTAACAATCTGGTGAAACTGCAACCCGACCTTTTGTTCTTCTCCGGCGATCAGATTTACGAAAGTCATGGCGGCTTCGGCATCATCCGCGATCCGGCGGATCCGGCGATCCTCTGCTACCTGCGCAAATACTATCAGTTCGGCTGGGCTTTCCGCGAAGCGATGCGCCACGCTCCTACGCTGTGCCTGCCCGATGACCACGACGTTTTCCAAGGCAACCTGTGGGGCGATGGGGGTAAGAAGATGCAGGCCGCCAATCCGGGCTCCGGCAGTGGCTATCTCGAGCCGGCACGGATGGTGAACGCCGTGCACAAGACCACCGTCGCCCATCACCCTGACCCCTACGACCCGGCACCCGTCGAGCAGGGGATCACGACTTACTACGGCGACATGGTTTACGGTGGCGTCGGCTTTGCCATCATTGCCGACCGCCAGTGGAAAAGCGGGCCGGGCGGGCTCGATACCGGCGGTGGCCGGCAGGATCATGTCGAGGACAAGGACTTCGACACCTCAACTCTCGACAAGCCGGGGCTGGTGCTGCTCGGCGAGCGCCAGGAGAAATTCCTCGAAGTATGGGCAAAGGATTGGCGCGGTCACACCCTCAAGGCAGTGCTCAGTCAGACGGTGTTTGCCGGAATGGCCACCCACCACGGCAGCTACAACGGCTACCTCAAGGCGGATCTCGATTGCGGCGGCTGGCCGCAGTCCGGCCGTAACCGGGCGATCTCTGCCATGCGACCGTCGATGGCCCTGCACATCAACGGCGATCAGCACCTTGGCAGTCTGGTGCAGTATGGAGTCGATCGGCAGCGCGACAGCAACTGGGCATTCTGCACACCGCCCATCGCCGCCGGATATCCTCGTTGGTGGCGGCCGGATGAAGTCGGCATGCCCCATGCAAATCGGCCGGCCCACGGTCTGCCGCACACCGGTGAGTACCTCGATGGCCTCGGCAACAAGGTCTATGTCCGTGCGGTCGAAAACCCGCAAGTCGGCAAGAGCTCTAACCGTTACCAGCAGGCCCATGAGAAAGGCAGTGGCTTCGGCTTCATCACCTTCGACACGGGAAGAAAAACCTACTTCATCGAGTCCTACCGTTTTCTCATCGACGCCACCGACGGCAATTCATCTAACCAGTTCACGGGCTGGCCGGTAACCATCCACCAACGGGAAAACGGCGGCGAACCCCTGAAGGAGTAAGCGGCAACTCGACGGTTCCGCACAAGGTGCCGGTGGGCGCCTTGTGCGTTGCTCACAGGGAAAAGTGGAGATCCAGCAGGGTTGGGGGGGGTGCGGGACTCATTTATTTCAATCATCACTTGATCCCCGCCAACACCCACGGCGGCCTGCCACCCGGAAGGCGCCACTTCCGATCCCGGATGAACTCTTCCGTGCCGCCGCCATCAAGGTTCCCCCTCTGGCGCACTCAGTCCTGAGTGCGCAAAACCTACCTAAAAACGAGTCAGTAAGTCGCAGCAATTTTTCTTTCCGAACCTCGCTTGGATTTGAAAGTGGCGACTGTCCGCTCCCACCACGCCCCACCTGCGTCAGCCGCCGGGTGCCACGGAACGTGAATTGAAATCCAAATCCCTGTGAAGCAAGCCCGTGAAATTCAAACCATCCCTCCGCCTCCGGTCCGGCGACCAGCTCTTTCAACGGCCCTCACCCACAAGCAATTACTCCGGCGACGGCCTTTTCAGGCACAGACTACGTTAGCGGATCTACCAGCAGAATAGGGATTGTCGCGAGCGGCCAACCAACGAACTCGGGGTGGACAAATGTTCGCCCGCCTCAAAGTCACCCAAAGAAGTTATCATTACACACTCATCCTCATCCGGTGAGCGGTAAATGAGGGTTGCGTGACCACCGGGCATGCGGAGTATGGTCGTTACCAAGCATCCGATGAAATGGTTCAACAACTCGAGACGGTCGTGGTCCGGTCGCTGCGTGTCGCCCGCTCCGCGGTGCGGTGCGCTGGGCACGGCCGCCGGGCTCATGGCTTGCGTTGCAGGCACCGTTCTCTCCTCTCCGGCCCATGCCGGGGCAGTCGTCAATACCGGGGCGCGGTCGAGCTTTGAATTCCGCCCTATCAGCCACGGTGGGCGGGTCTTCAAGCCCCAACTCGAGCAGCCCGGCCCGGGAAACCAAGCACCGCCCGCCGGTGATGAAGTGCGGATCCACCGCTACAAGGCCATCAGCCTCGTCGAGAAGGGCGGGCCGTTAGACATCTCTTTCTGGCCGCCGGATGATGCGTCCCGTTTCGCCGTCCGCCTGCAATTCAAGCTCGAAGGCTACGACGCCGAGTGGCGCGACTTGCCACAGGGCTCCGTTCATCTGGTGCTCAAGTTCCTCGATGCCAACCGCGTCCCGGTCTCCCGCGAGGAATTCCGTGTTTCCGGCGCTTCAGTCGGCTGGGCCGGCTCCTTGGAGAAATCGACACTCGCCCAACGCGCCGCCCGGGCGATGGTGCCGCCGCGCGCCAAATGGGTGGATGTCTGGATCGATTCCGGCGGGCACGATGAAACCAGCTGCGTCTGGCTGGTCGATGACCTGCTGATTCGCCAGACCGGTGCCGGCGGTGACCCGCTTCTGGTGTTGGACGAGAATTTCGAGGATGGCCAGGGCCTTAAGCGGCCGCAGGGCGACCCCACCAAGTGGGTGAGGGACGGCGGTGCGCTGGACGACGCGCTGGTCTGGTCCGGCCCCCGGCGAAGGGCGGGCACGCGCTGCTCATCAGGGACTCGAACCCGCGCGACTACGCGGCGTGGCGGCTCAAGACGAGAAACCTGTTGCCGGTGCTGGCCGGGAGCACGCTGGATCTGAGCTGGCAGGAGGTGTTCTCGATCGGTGCGGGACGCAATGGCGAGGTTTCCTTCCGCGATTTGCCAAGCGGGCAGTACCAGTTCCGGGTGCGCGAGGTGGACTCGCTCGGCGTGCCCACCGGCGAGCAGGCGGTGCTGCCATTGATCATCGCCCCGCCGTTCCATGCGAATCTATGGTTCCGCATGGCGCTGCTGGTCAGCCTGCTGGCCATTGCCTTGGGCATGGAGCGCGTAGTCGCCCGCAGACGGATGCAGCGCAAGCTGGAGAGACTCAAGCATAACCAAGCCGTGCAGCAGGAACGCGCGCGCATCGCCAGGGACATCCACGACGATCTGGGCACCGTGCTCTCGCGCATCTCGATGGTTAGCGAGGCCGCCGCAAGCGAAGCCGAGCCCGGCTCATCCCAGAAGCGACGTCTCAATGAAATCTGTGAGACATCCCGCCAACTCACCCGCACCATGGAGGAAATCGTGTGGGCACAGGACCCCAGGCACGACTCGCTGGACCACATGGTCTCCTATATCTGTTCGTTCGCCTCGGATCTTCTGGGAGTCGCCCGCATCGCCTGTCGTCTCGACATCCTGATCGATCTGCCGGGCATGCCGCTCGAGGCGGAGCAGCGCCACGAATTGTTCCTCGTTTTCAAGGAGGCCCTCAACAACATCATCAAACATTCGGGAGCCACTGAAGTCCGGATTTCCCTGCGCATCGAACCGGACTCCATCCGGCTCGTCGTCGAGGACAACGACCGTGGCTTCGATGCCGCCGCGCTGCCTGATGACAGGGGCAACGGCCTGCCCAACATGAAAAACCGCTTGCAACGCCTCGGTGGCAGCGTCGAGATCCAATCAGAAACCGGTAAGGGCACCCGTGTGACGATCATCCAGCCCACTCAAGTGAAACCGAAAACCAACAACTGACATGAGCATCCGGGTATCCATCATCGAGGACGACGCCGCGCTGCGCACAGCCATCCGCGAGCGCATCGCCGGCGACCGCCGCTTCGACATCGTCAGCGATTACGCCAGCGCGGAGGCCGCCATCAAACAACTGCCGCAGGATCGACCGGACGTCGTACTCTCCGACATCAACCTGCCCGGCATGAGTGGCATCGACTGCGTGCGCAAGCTCAAGCCGCAGATGCCGGAAACCCAGTTCCTGATGCTCACCGTCTATGAAGACTCCGAGCGCATCTTCCAGGCGCTCACCGCAGGCGCCACCGGCTATCTTGTGAAGCGGGCCTCGCGTAGCGAACTGCTGGACGCCATCATCAAAGTCCATCGCGGCGAGTCACCGATGAGCAGCGGCATCGCCCGCAAGATCGTCGCCTCCTTCCAGCGCACCGAACCGGCCGAAACCGACAAGCTCCTAGGCAGCATGGACAACGCCTCCCGCCACACCACCGGCTCGGTTGGCGAGGTGCGCATCCATAACGCCGCCCTGTCGCCTGCGGAATTCAGCAGGGCCCGCATCGCCATGACGGATCAATGGGTGAGGCAGCCCACGCAGAATCTCGACGCCACCGTCGCGGGAAGTGTGATCGGCAATCCCGTGACGCAGTGGACGGACCAGTCCGGCAACGCCAACCACGCCTCGGCAGCCACCGGCAGTGTGTCCTATCCATCGACGAATCATTTTCCGACCGGACCGGCAGGATTGGAATTCGGACCTGCTGCGGAATCCCTCCAGTTGTTAGGCGCGGCGAACACGGCTGGCCTGCTGGATTTCAACGGCGCGGCCTCCACGCACACGGGATTCTCGATCCTCATGTCCGTTAGAGTGGACCAGCTCAACCCAAGCGGCGAACCCAACGACCTGATCGGCGTGACCTCAAACACCGCCACCGGCGGATTCGGCCTGCGCTTGAACTCCGTGGGACGGATCGTGACCTACATGGGCGGCAGCGTCATCCCGAGGCCGGAATCCGATAGGGAGGTGGCTGCGGGAAACGCGGTGATCATCGCCTTGAATTATGATGCCGCCACCGGCGTGCTGACGATCTGGGATTCGCTCAACGAGACCGAGGTCACCGCCACCATCCCCAAGGGAAACTTCGCCGGAACCAACTTGCCTTTGAAATTGGGCAGTCTGGACAGCTCCATCCGATATCTCATCGGCTTCGTGGGCGAAGTTAAATTTTTCGCCGAAAATCTCACCGCGTCTGATTTCGCGGCACAGCGCGATGCGATGACTTTGAAATGGGTGGGGGTGAGTCCGCTGATGCCGGCCATGCCCGTCAAGCCGGTGTTCACCGTCGCCCAACTCCTCAACTGGAATCCCGCCACGGATGCCGATGCGCCGTTCAACGTGGCCACAGTGCCCTTGCAAAGCCGCATCAATGTGCCTGCCGGGCTCAAGGCCAATCCCAATTCGCGGATCGGCCAGGGCGGCGTGCAGGCCCTCGACACCTATGCTGGCGACAGACCGCAGGGCGGCTCCGGATCGGTCTATAC
This sequence comes from Akkermansia sp., assembly GCA_020047775.1. Lineage (GTDB taxonomy): Bacteria > Verrucomicrobiota > Verrucomicrobiia > Verrucomicrobiales > Akkermansiaceae > Luteolibacter. The sequence continues at coordinate 8,459 of JAIFNK010000189.1, forward strand.
CTTCACCTACTGGCAGTATCTGGAGGAGTCGGTTTACTGGGGCGGCATCAGCTCTATCAACATCGTGCCCCCGACCGGCGAGATGATCGACAACGCCCACCGCAACGGCGTGCCCATCCTCGGCACGGTCTTTTTCCCGCCGCTCGTTTACGGCGGGAATTATAGTTGGGTGCAGACCTTCCTAACCAAGGTCGGAAACACCTATCCGACCGCTGACAAATTGATCGAGATGGCCGAATACTATGGCTTCGACGGTTGGTTCATCAATCAGGAGACCGAAATTCCCGCACCCGTGCCGAGACACTCGCCCTTGATCCCTACAAGGTCCGGTCGGGCATCGAGGCGGAGGCCGAGGATTTCCGCAGCTCCACCGCCGCCCGGATCAAGATGGCGAAAATCTTCCCCGATGGTGCGAACCACATCACCTCGGTGGGAATCTACAAGCCGCTCAAATATGCCACCCAGATCCCCGATCAGGATCTGTTCTGGACCGGAGCCAGCGGCGACCCACGCGATACCTCGGCGACGGTGGGCACCGGCGCATGGAAAGGCGTCGCCCACAACATCGCGGAGCGCTCGGCCATCAACTCACTGCCATTTGCCACGAACTTCTCCATCGGCAGGGGTAGCAACTTCTATCACAACGGCGTCATCGTGAAACCCGGCGCATGGTGGAACCGCGCCCTGCAGGCGATTCTGCCGACGTGGCGCTGGATCGTCACGAGCACCGGCACCAAGCTCACGCCCGAACTCTGGAGCGGCGACAGCTACCGCGGCGGCGGATGCCTGCGGGTTTCCGGCAAGCTGGATGCTACGAACACCCTGCGTCTCTATCTCACGGATCTGCCGGTGAATGCCTACACCCGCTTGAAGATCACCTTCAAGCGCGAAGGCCTCTCCGGTGTGGACTCGCTGATGCAAGCGGGAGTCGGTCCGTTAGGCGCGCCCTTCACCTTTTATCCGGTCGGCGCGTGTGCCATCGATGGATGGAATCAAACCACGATCAACCTCGGCGCCCATGCCGGAACCACCATTTCCGCGCTGGCACTCAGGTTTACCTCCGCCACCACGGTGGATCCCTACGAAATCCGCATTGGCGAAATCGTGGTGTATGATGCAACGGCACCCGCACCGGAGCCACCTACGAACATCCAGGCCTTGGACGTGGTCGGCTGGAACGGTGTGGTTAGCGGACGCGTGAAGTGGGACCATGCGGTCGGCGAACATGATACTTACCATGTGTATGTCCGCCTCACCGATGGATCGCTGGTGTTTGTCGGCAGCACACCGAGCAACTATTTCTACTTTGAGGACATTCCCATTTTGGGGGATTACGGCTCCGTCGTGGTCCGGACGATCGGGCCGGATGCCACGGAGTCCCGGCTCTCGGACACCGGAAACTACGCCTCCTGGGCCATCAGCCAGGGCATTCCCGGAGCACCCGCCAACGGTGATTTTGAAAACGATGGCATCACCAATCTGATGGAATACGCTCTCGGCCTGAACCCGAAAACCGCCAACCCGTCCGCAGGTGTTCTTTCCGGCAATATGATCACCTTCACCAAAGGCGCCGACGCCATCGCCAATGGCGACATCTCGTGGGTCATCGAAAGTTCCCAAACCCTCGCCCCGAACTCATGGCTCCCGCAAGTCTCCCAGACCCCCGGCAATCCGGCCGCCAACATCAGCCATACCTTCCTGCCGGGATCCTTGACGAAAGACTTCTTCCGTCTCCGGGTCACCAGCGCGCCTTGATGCAAAAGCTTCTCCACCTGCGATTCCAGATTCAAAAACCCATGTCCGCCACCCCATTGCCGAAGATGCCACGTTCCCTGAGCCACCTGCTCGCACCGTTGTTAGTAATCATTGCCGGTCCCTTGCAGGCCTCGATCCCCATCAATCAGCTCTCGTTTTCCTACAGTCAGAACTTCGACACGCCTGACTTCGCGACTGAAGTCGCCACGGCCGGCACCGGGGCTCCGATCACATGGTCGTGGTCCAACCATTCGACCTACTCCGGTTGGACCCGCCAGATGGTGATCAATAGCGTAAACACCACTAACAAGGACTACATCGGCGAGTTCACGAGCAATACCATCCGTTTCGGCAACATGGGCAACGGGGGCACTTTCAACACCGTCTCCAGCCCGACCACCGACCGGGCCCTCGGCCTGCTGATGGAGGGGATCGTGGGAGCTGGCAATGCCGCGTCCCTCGGCGTGGTCTTCCAGGTCGGTGCCGGCCTGCAGGTGACCGGGGCGACCGTCGGTTTCAATGGCGAGCAGTGGTTCCGGGCCGCTGCCACCGCCAATGATCGGCTGGATTTCCAATACAAGATCCTCAGTAGCTACGACCCCGCGACGTTCCGGATCCACACCGAGTCCGGCTGGACGGATGTCGATTCCCTCGATTTTCCGGTGCTGAAAACGGGAAGCAATCAGAAGCTCGATGGCAATGCCGCGACGAACCGCAGCGCGCTTTCGAGCGCCATCTCGCTCAATGCCACCGCCGGTCAGTTCATCGCCTTCCACTGGACCAATACCTCGGACAGCACCGCCACCCAGGCCGCCTTGGCGGTGGATGACCTGAGCCACCACCTATGCCAGTCTCCTGCAAGGCGCGGGCTGGGCGACCGGTTACTTCGGGAAATGGCACCACGGCGTGCAGGCGGCGCGCCCCGGCTTCACCCACCAGCGTTCGTTCCGCGGCCAAGGGAGCTACTATGACACCCCTTTCTACGATGAGAACGGCGTCGCCACCATATCCAGCAAATGGGTGGACGAGCAAATCCACCGACTACTTGCTCGACTTCATCAATGCCAAGCACTCGGCCGGCGAGCCGTTTCTCGCCTTCCTTGGATTCAAAACTCCTCACAGTTCACGGCAGGATGCCAACGGTAATTCCAACGCGCCGACCGGCTTCAACACGCTCTTCGCGGATACCGATCCCGCGCCCGTGCCCAACCTGCTCAGCCAGGGTGCCTCGCCGCCACCTTGGAATCCGGACGCGAGCACGACGGGGCTTGGCAACGACCCCCGCAATTCCATGCGTCTCATCTCCGCTGCCGATGCCCAGATCGGCCGCATCCTCGACCGGCTAACCGCACTTGGAATCGACGACAACACGGTGGTGGTCTTCCTGAGCGACAACGGCTATTTCCTCGGGGAGCACGGTCTCGGCGACAAGCGCTCGGCCTACGAGGAAAGCCTGCGCATCCCGTTCATGATCCGCTACCCGGCGCTGCAAGCGGGCGGTGTCGGACGCATTGCGAATGAAATGGCCCTCAACGTGGATCTCGCCCCGACCATCCTCGACCTCGCGGGACTGCCGATTCCTGGGGAAATGCAAGGCCGCAGCCTCCGGCCGCTGATCGAGAACCAAACTCCGGCCGACTGGCGCGACTCGTTTTTTTTCAGCTATACCAACGACCCCGAGTTTGCAGGTTCCACCGCCGACTTGATCGGTGTCCGGCTCGAGGACGGGAGCAAACTCGTGCGCTACGGACTGAATTCCTCGTGGGACGAGTTTTACAAAACCTCGCCGACCGGCCCAGGCTCCGACCAGTATGAGATTTCCAACCTCGTCTCCGCTCCCTCCGAAGCGTCTGCCGTTGCTTCCCTGCAAACACGACTCGAGCAGGCCACCCGGGACCTCGGCTTCCTCCGGCAGATCGACCTGCATGGTGGCGACCCCATGACGATGGAAGTCCAGACCGGTGCCACCTATCCGTTCGTGCTCAAGACATCCACCGATCTCAGCAACTGGACCACGGCCAGCACCTTCGAAGGTTCGGGGGGAACACTGGCGATCGATCTGGTTGCGGGAACACCCGCCTCTTGGGACGTCACCGTGGATGGAGATGCGGCCGATCACGTTTTGGTCGGAGGTAGTCCGGTCACCGCCAGCAACGGGACCAGCATCCTCGGCAGCGGTGCCAACGTCGGAGTGGGGCGGAACGTCGTGCTCGTTTTCCCCCTCCCACCACTGCCTGGCGGCCAAAAACTGAAAATTGCCCAACTGGAAATTGTGGCCAAACGCAACTTCGCCAAGTGGTGGGAGGCCGACCTTTGGGCTTTGGGCATCAAGGGCAACACTTCACCCATCCTCGAATACCATGGCACACCAAACGATCCGGCACCTGCGGGGTTGTGGAAACTCCAGGACGCGATTTTCGACGTCAGCCTGCCGAATGTCGCGACAGCCGTCCGCAGCAGCCTCGCCTCCGGCCTCTCGGCCTATCTCCGCTCGTTCTATCAGTCGAATCCCGGCTACGCGGGAGGCCAGTATCTTTTCCTGCGCATCAACCCGGAGAAACTCGACATGTCCAACGAGGGCGACGAACGCTACGACGTGTTCGCCGCAGGGAACTCAAACGGCGAGGCGGGGCCCAAGCTGCACCTGTCGTTCCAGTCCCAGACTTCCGAGCCCAAGCGCTTCTGGCGCGTCGGATACGGGCTTGAGTGAGATGCTCTGGAATCACGAGGGTGCCAAATTTGGTGGCGAGACCGGGAGCCCCATCGCCTGATAGAGGCGGCATCCGGGCACGAGTCCCATTTTTTGCAGGAATTTATTTTCTACAACTCGTTGAAAACGAACCCGTGGCAGGGGGCGGATTTGAACCGCCGACCAAAGGCTTATGAGTCCTCTGCTCTACCGCTGAGCTACACTGCCTGGGTTCTTCGGAGGCGACAACCTCGTCAAGAGGTGGATTGGGTAATGTCAGGAGGTTGAATTGTCCACCGGAATTTCGCTAAAATCTCACTCCCTTCGCGCCAGCGCCTGCCCGGTCGGAGAATTCTTGTTCTTCCGGATCAAGCCTGGCGGACCTTCTGTTACAACGAGTCCACCATGGATTCCTCCACCGGGCCCGAGCTCGATCACCCAGTCGGACGCGGCGATCACGTCCAGATGATGCTCCACCACCAGCACGCTGTGACCGGCGTCCCGCAGTCTTAAAAATGCGGCGAGCAGCTTCTCAACATCGCCGAAATGCAGCCCGGTCGTCGGCTCGTCGAAAAGATACAACGTGTGCGGTGCCTCGGGTTTTGCCAATTCCACCGCGAGCTTCAGCCGCTGCGCCTCACCGCCGGAAAGTGTGTTCGCCGGTTGCCCGAGTTGCAAGTAACCGAGTCCGAGGTCCTCCAGTGTTTCCAAAATCCGGTGAATTTTCGGAATCGGTCGGAAAAACGCCCGCGCCTCGCTCACGGAAAGCGCCAGCACCTCGGCGATGGATTTCCCCTTGTAAGTCACCTCCAGCGTCTCGCGATTGAACCGCCGACCATTGCATGCCGGACACGGCACCCAGGCGTCAGGCAGGAAATGCATCTCGATTTTCAGCCGCCCGTTCCCTTGGCACCGCTCGCAGCGCCCGCCTGCCGCGTTGAAACTGAACCGCCCTGGGCCGTAGCCGCGTTGTTTTGATAAATTCAGCTTCGTGAAAAGATCCCGCACCAGGTCGAAGGCCCCGGTGAACGTCGCCGGATTCGACCGCGGGCTGCGGCCGATCGGCGACTGGTCCGCCACCACGAATTTCCCGATCCGCTCCAGTCCCTCGATCCCGTCATGTTTCCCCGGAGCCTCGCCCGAGCCGTTGAAATGCCGGGCCAGAATCCGCCGCAAAATGTCATCCGCCAGCGTCGATTTCCCGCTGCCGCTCGGCCCGCACAAGCAAACCAGCCGCCCCAATGGAATCGCCACATCCAGATTCCTCAAATTATGCTCCCGCGCCCCACGGATCACCAACTCCCCGCTCTTCTCCTTCTTGAATCTGGATTCTTGCCTCTGGTTTCTATTCCGCAACCACTCCCCTGTCGGCGAATCAATTTCCCCCGGCACCCCCGCAGCCAGCAACTCGCCACCCGCCGCGCCCGCCCCCGGCCCGATGTCGATCAACCAATCCGCCGCCCGGATGATTTCCTCGTCATGCTCCACCACCACCACCGTATTGCCCAAATCCCGCAACCGCACCAGCGCCCCGATCAACCGCGCCGTGTCCGCCGCGTGCAGCCCGATGCTCGGCTCATCCAGCACGTAAATCACCCCGGAAAGCCCCGCGCCCAGCTGCGTCGCCAGCCGGATCCGTTGCGCCTCGCCGCCGGAAAGCGTCCCGCTCGTCCGTTGCAGCGTCAGGTAATCCAACCCCACCTCCACCAGGAACGCCAACCGCGTCCGCACATCATTTGCAAGCCGCCTGCAAACCTCCGCCTTCCCCGCCTCAAACTCAATCCCTTCCATCCACCGCATCGCATCCGCCACTCCCAACTCACAAAAATCCTGAATCCCCAACCACTCGCCCCCATCTTCCTCCGCGTCCCTCTCTGCGACCTCCGCGCTCTCCGCGTTTCGCTTCCTCCCTCCCTCAATTTTCACCGCCAGCCACTCCGGCTTCAACCGCTTCCCCCCGCAAACCCCGCAAGCCCGGTGCGCCATGAACTTCGCCAGCTTCCGCCGTGTGATCTCCGACTTCGCCTCGCGATACCGCTTCAGGGTCTTCTCCGCATCCTCGCCCTCCCCTAGCAGCGCCGGATCGCAGAACATCTCCGTCCCCAGCCCTTCGCACGCCTCACACGCCCCGAGATACGAGTTGAAGGAAAAATGCTTCGGCGAAAGCTCCTCCACCACGAACCCCGTCCGCGGATTCCGATAACTCGTCTGAAACGCCAGATCCCGCCAGACATCCGCGCCCGGCTCCTGCACCGCCGCCCGCGCCTCCGCCCCGCACAGCCGCAGCGCCGTTTCCACCGAATCCGCCAGCCGCGATTCCACCCCTGGCCGGATCACGAACCGGTCCACCACGATCTCCACCGCCGCCGGAAACTCCGGCCATTTCGCCGCCGCCTCCTCGATTTCGAAAACCTCCCCGTCCACCCGCACCCGGATGTAACCCTGCCGCTGCAAATCCCCTAACAACCGCGCCGGTTCCCCCAGCTCCTCCGCCGGCAGCGGTGCCAGCAAAACCACCTTCGTCCCCTCCGCCATCGCCGCCAGCACGTTCACGATGTCCGCCGCGCTCATCCGCTCCAACCGCTCGCCCGTCTCCGGATCATGCGGAATCCCCGCCGCCGCCCACAGCACCCGCAGATAGTCGTAAATCTCCGTCGCCGTCGCCACCGTCGAGCGCGGGTTCAATCCCCCGCCCCGCTGCTCGATCGCGATCGCCGGGCTCAGCCCCTCGATGGAATCCACGTCCGGCTTCTCCAGCTGATCGAGAAACTGCCGCGCATACACCGACAGCGATTCCACATACCGCCGCTGCCCCTCGGCATACAGCGTGTGGAATGCCAGCGACGATTTTCCCGATCCGCTCGGCCCCGTGATCACCACGAGTTTCCCCCGCGGGATGTCCACGTCGATGTTCTTCAAATTATGCTGCCGTGCCCCACGGATTCGGATCGCGTCCACGCACCCACAACAATCCGCCGGGGAAAAACTTCCAAGCCTCAACTCATCCGGCCCGCCGGAGCGGCAAATCGCCCGGCCAACTCGAAAATGACAACATTTCCGCAAACCCTGGGTTTAGATTTTCGCCATGCGCGACAATACCTGATGAAAGCCCGTGCCAGATCCCACACCAGACCCCCATCCAGCCTTCACCCGTTTGTTCGTGGCGCACCAGGCGGCATTCCGCTTCTACCTGTGACGACCACAGGCGGTTTCCTGTCACCAGCCATCTCGCATCTCCATCGACCGAAGCCATGATCTTGCGCCTCCTCATCGGGTCCCTGATCCTCGGATTCACCGCCCACGCTGCGGAAACCAGCGTCCCGCAACACCCTAACATCATCCTGCTGCTTTCGGATGACCAGGACTGGAACGGGCTCTCCATTCCCATGCATCCGGACATGCCGGGCTCGCGCAGCGACTACTACGAAACACCGCGCCTCGCGAAGTTTGCCGCCGAAAGCATGCGCTTCAGCAATGGCTATGCGCCCGCCCCCGTTTGCTCGCCCACCCGCATCAGCCTGCAGACCGGCATGACCCCGGCCCGCCTCGGCTGGACCAAGGCCGCACCGCCGGAAGCTAACCACAAGCTGACAGAAGGTGATTCGCGCAAGGCCATCCGCGACGAGGAAACCACCTTCGCCGAGCTCCTCCAGCGCGCCGGATACGCCACCGCCCATTTCGGAAAATGGCATCTATCCGGCGGCGGACCGGAGCGCCACGGCTTCGATGTCAGCGACGGCGACACTGGAAACCGCGATGCCGATCCGCACACCGACCCTAACCCCGTGGACATCTTCGGCATGACCGACCGCGCCAAGGACTTCATCGCGAATAACACCAAAGCCGGCAAACCCTTCTACCTCCAGATGTCCTATCACGCGCTCCATGTGCCGGAGAATGCCATGAAATCCAGCCTCGCCCACTTCCAGGCGAAGCCCGCCGGTCAACTGCACCGCGATCCCGCCCGCGCCGCCATCACCCTCGATCTTGACACCGGCGTAGGCCGGCTGCTCGATGCCATCACGGCACTCGGATTGGAAAAATCCACCTATGTCATCTACATGGCGGACAACGGCGGCGGGGGTGGAGGCAAAGGCGGTAATCACAGGACGAGCTCTCTGCGCGGTGGCAAAGGCGACTTGGGCGAAGGCGGCATCCGCGTGCCCTTCATCGTCCGCGGTCCCGGCATCAATCCTAACTCCTGGTGCCACCAACCGGTCGTCGGCTATGACTGGTTTCCCACCTTCTGCCGCTGGGCCGGAGTGAAGGAACCCCTGCCGGGAAAATCCGATGGCGGCGATCTGACACCGCTGTTGCTAGGCGCGGACCAACCCGTCAAACGCCGCGACGCTGGCCTGCTTTTCCATTTCCCCCTCTATCAGGGCGACACCCCGCAGTCCGCCCTCCGCGATGGCGACCTCAAGCTGGTTCTCCACTACGAGGACAACACCCGGCAGCTCTTCGATCTATCCAAAGATCCGTACGAACAGAATGATCTGTCAAAAACCCGCAACGAGGACGCCGACCGCCTCGAAGCCCGACTCCGCGCCCGGCTCACCGAAGCCGCCGCCAAGATGCCGAAAGCCAATCCCGCGTTCGATCCGGCCAAAGCAACGGCCCCTCGTAAAGCGGGCAAAGGTGGCAAAGGTCGTAAGAAAAACATCGGAACCCCCGAACCATGAAGACCCTGATCTTTTGCTTCGTCACCGCCCTCGCCCACGCCGCGGCGGCAACGAAACCCAACTTCATCCTCATCCTCGCCGATGACCCATCCGCCGCCCCGCAACGCGGCCGCGACGAGCGTGGCAAATCCTCAACAAAATCCAACTCATGAAAATCCTCACTCCTGTTGCCATCACGCTGTTCGGCTGTTTTCAGCTGCACGCTCACGACCTGTCAGATCCGGACGGCCAGCATCCGCATGCCCACGACAAGCCGGCGCAGCCAACACCGGTTAGTGCTCCAGCGCCGAAATCCGCACCGCCGCAGGCCGCGCCATTCGCGATGTTCGCCCCGGCCGTGAAAACGCGCTGGGATGAGAAATTCCTCTTCATCGAAAGCAACGGCCTGCCCGCGCACAACATGATGGTGGGCATCACCGCGTGGCAGCAACAGGTGCCACTGCCACAGAACTACACCGGCGCGAATGCCTGGCAGCTGCCACTCGTCCCCGTGCCGGCGCGCGAACCCGCCACCATCCGCGACCGCTTCCTGCGCGGAGCCATCGCCATCGCCGCAAACGGCATCCCGATCTTCAACCCGCAGAACAACCGCGGTGAAATCTCCCTCGACATCGGCGAGCTCGACCAATGGGGCGGCCACTGCGGACGGGCCGACGACTACCACTACCACGCCGCACCACTGCATCTGGGCAAAGTGCTCGGTCCGAAACTACCCATCGCCTATGCGCTCGATGGCTACCCGGTTTACGGTCTAACCGAGCCCGACGGCAGCCAGCCGAAGGGCCTCGACACCCTCAACGGGCACACCACGCCGGCGCTTGGCTATCACTACCACGCATCGGAAAAATATCCCTTCGTGATCGGCGGCTTCCATGGCCAAGTCACCGAACGCGAGGGCCAGGTCGATCCGCAGCCGCGGGCGACACCGGTGAGGGAATCGCTGCAAGCATTGAAAGGCGCCAGGATCACCGGTTTCGAAAAACAGGGGACTGCCGGCTACAATCTCACCTACACCGTTGGTGGCGAAACCGGAGCCGTCGCCTACTCCATTCTCCCCAACGAAAACTATCAGTTTGATTTCACACAGGGGAAGAAGAGCAAGACCACGGAAACTTATACCCCGGGCGGGAAGCGCCCGCCACGAGACGGCGCAAACACCCGGCCCAAGGTTCGCGAGGAACCCGCGGCCGGCGATCAGCCACGCAGCAGCAACGGCACCTTCCTGCTCACCAGTCCCGTCGTGGAAGACAAGGCTGAACTGCCAAAGAAATTCACGGGCGATGGCGCCGGCATCTCTCCGCCGCTGGCATGGAAGGGTGCTCCCGCAGGGACACGTGGCTACGCCTTGATCATGGACCACATGGATCCCAAGGGTGAGATGAAGTGGAGATGGGAAGACCGCCAATTGGATCAACCCCGCCACCTGCCCGTGAAACCCTGCCATGCCCATTACCGTCGAAATTCCGCATTGCGGGCCAGCCGAACGGTATGAAATTCATGTCATGAAAAAACTGGCCTTTGTTTCGTCACTTTATGCGGCTGCGGTTCTCCATGCGTCTGCCCAGCACCCGGCAAACCCGTCCGTAAAGCCCGTCGCCCCGGCAGCCACCGGGCCGGTCTATCTCAGCGAATCCGCCCTGCCGAAGGGCTGGCCCGCTCCCGGTCCGTTCTATCAAGTGACGCGGAAGGAATACCCCGCCTACCGCGCGGCGTTCACCGCCAGCTCCAGCCCGAACGGCGGCTTCTGGACGCTTTTCAAACACATCAGGCGCAATGGCATTCCCATGACCTCGCCGGTGGAAATGACCCTGAAGGACGAGTCGGGCAGCGGAATGAATATGCAGCAAATGGGCTTCCTCTATCAATCCCCGGAAGTCGGCAAAACCGGTGCGGATGGCGAAACCGTCAGCGTCCGCGATGTGCCGGCGGTGAGCGTGCTCGGCTACACCTGGCAGGGACCGCGCGGCGAGGCGGAAGTCGCCACGGCCCGCGCGGCGATCGACGCGGTGCTGGCGGAGAAAAAACTCACCGCGACGGGCTACCGGTTGTTCGGGTATAACAGCCCGTCGGTGCCG
>JAIFNK010000268.1 GCA_020047775.1 Akkermansia sp.
TGGGGCTTGATGGGAAGCACGAAAATATATTTCTCCGCCCATGTGAAAACACCCTTCCCACTGTGAGAAATCCCTGTCGGAGACGGACCAAAACCACACGGGGGCGGCTCAAAGCCGGACAGCGCGGACGGAGCAAAACCGGATTTCCCGGGATTCCGCTCGAACCGACTGATGTCGGGCACGGGATCCGCAGGATCACAAGCGCACAGCAAGTCGGGTTTGCCGCGTAAGCGGGAATTCCTGCGCCACCCGGGCATGGGACCGACGGTGAATGCCAACTAAAATGCCGACGGCGGCCAAACTGAAAACCAAGCTGGTACCACCATAACTCACGAAGGGCAATGGAAGCCCGTCATTCGGCAACAAGGCGGTGGTTACACCTATATTCACCATCGCCGGAACGACAATCACACAAGTCAGCCCCAGGGCCACACAGCGGTTGAAGACGTTGTTTGCCTGAAGCGCGATCCCACATCCTCCGATGGCGATCAAGACATAGCAGACCACCACCCCGAGTGTAAACGGCAGGCCTAGTTCTTCCCCCACCACCGGAAAGATGAAATCGATGTGGGCGAATGTCAGCGTGCCGAATTTTTCAACGCCATTACCCAGACCGACTCCCCACGGGCCACCGTTTCCAAGCGCCAGGAGCGCCCGCCACTGCTGCATCCCGCGATCCAGCTGATGAATTGGATTCTCAAGATCCAGCCACGCCTCGATCCGGCCCCGCCGGTTCGCATCATGATAGATAAAATACGCCGCAAAGGACATCACCGACAGCGCGGTCGGCACGGCATAAATCATCCGGGTTCCCACGCAAAAAAGGATCGCCCCCACAGCGACTGAGAGCGATAGCGCGGTGCCCACGTCAGTCTCCGCGGCAATCAGGACAATGGGAACCCCGGCGATGATTCCCGGAATGACAAACCCCCTCCAGAACGTATGCACTTCCGTCTGCCAGCGGGCAAACCAGGCGGAGAGAGACAATACAATGACAATCTTGGCGGCTTCTGATGGCTGGAATTGGCTGATCATGGGAACCTTGATCCATCGGTTCGATCCATATTGAGGTTCCGCGATGCCGGGCACGAAGCACAGCACGAGCAAGACAAAGGCCACGACGAACATCCACGGGGAAAATCTGCGGAAAAATTCAAGTGGGATCCTTCCCGCTGCGAACGCACCGACCAGCCCCACCACGACAAAGGCCGCCTGGCGGGCAAGGAAATGATAGGGTCCAAATCCTTTGACCCACGCCCCGGTACTGGTCAACATGATCAGCCCGAGCGCGACAAGAGCCGCGACGGCCGCACAAAGGATAATCGAGCAGTGGCGCGTCACCGGATAATTTTAGTTAGGAATCATCAAGCTCATCCCCACCTTCATCTTTCTTGCATCACTGATGCCGTTGGCTTTCATAAGGGTGTCCTGGCTGACCTTGAAGCGATTCGCAATCCGCCAGATACTGTCGCCACTCTGGACCACATAGGATTTGCCGGTAGCAGCGGCCGGAGCGCTTCGGTTGACGTTCGGCTTTACCAACAGGGCGCGCGGAGCATTGCTTGCATCCACAGGCAGGGCTTCGACCAATCCACGATCATTGTCCAAAGGGGTCTGGCTCCGGATGGCGTCCACTTCCGGAGGCTCGGCGGCAACGATGCGCTTCGATGGGATTTTGAGCAAAAGGCCCGGCACGATTTCGACATGCTGATTGACCAGACGGAGATCGCCCTCATCCACTTCCGCCTGAGCCGCGATGCGGGCGTAGTTGTCCCCCTGCATGACCACGTAGGGTTTCTCCCCGCTGGCCAGGCGCGGGAGGTCCGTCCGGCGGGGAGGGCTCTTCACCGGCGGCACGGCATCCTGTTTCGCGGCCTTGCTCGATTTCGCGGTATCAGATATCCGTCCGTCCAGGAAGGTCTGGTGCACAAAGATCAACCCGATCGCCACGATGTGGATCAGGAAGATAATCGTTAGGGCGCGGGAAACCTTCGAGCCGCTGTCATCCCCTTCCAACTCGGCGGCGGCGGTCGCGGCCACCCGTTGTTTGCGGCTTCCGGTGACCGCCCTCAGATGCTTCAAAAATCCTTTGGGCACGGGGCGGCGTTTGACAGGCAGGGTATGGAGCTTCATGGAGTTTATCGAAGTTGATGGACGAGATCCCGGAAGGCGTTTCCGCGTTGTTCATATCCGGTGAATTGATCGAAGGATGAGGTTCCGGGAGAGAGGAGGATTGTCGATCCGCGTGGGGCGAGACTGCGGGCTGTCGCCACTGCGGCTGCCAGCGTGGAAACGGACTCGCAAGGGACCGCCTTGGAGAACAAATCTGCCAGGTTTCGTGCGATTTGGCCGAAGGTGACGACCGCCAGCGCCTTTTCGACCAGCAGTGAAACGACGGGTGTGTAATCCAACCCCTTGTCCTTTCCTCCGGCGATTAGCACCACGGGGCGCGTCTGGGAACGCAGCGCACTCTCGAGCGCATGGAGGTTGGTCGCCTTTGAATCGTTCAGATACTCCACACCATCGAGTGTCCGGATCAGTTCGCAGCGGTGCGGTGGCGGCGCGTATCCATGAAGGGCTTCCCGCATCATCAGGGAAGATACACCAAGAGCGTGGCAACTTGCCAGCGCGGCCATCAGATTTTCCGCATTATGGAGACCCCGCAAGCTGGTATCGCGATCCATGTCAATCCAGGTTTCGCCGGCGTGTCCAACAGTGTGGCCCGCTGAATACCAGTCCGCCGATTCATCGGTCGTGGAAAATGTCACCACCTTCGCGGCCAAAGCAGGCAACTTCTCCCCGAGCCTAACCACTGCGGTGTCGCCCGCGGTTTGGTTTTCAAAAATCCGTAACTTGGCCGCGCGATAGGCTTCCACCGTGGGGTAACGATCCATGTGATCGGGAGCGAAATTCAGCCAGACAGCCACCACCGGGTGCAGCGTGCGGATCGTTTCCAGCTGGAACGAGCTCAGTTCCAGCGAAACCACGGCGGGCGGGTCGGCCTGATTCACCACTTCCGCGAAGGGCGTGCCATAGTTGCCACAGGCGGTGCCGCCGAGCGACGCATGGGAGAGGATTCGCTCGACCAGCTCGGTGGTCGTGGTCTTGCCGTTCGTGCCGGTGATTCCGACAATACGACCCTGGTAGTAACGGGCAGCCAGCTCCACCTCGCCGATCACCTCTCCGGAGTTCCCGGAAAACGCCGCCACATAGGGTCCGTAGGTATCGATTCCCGGACTAACGATCAGCAGGTCCGAAATCAATCCGCGACCGTCGGCTTCCGTCGCATTCGGATGGAGCTCCACCCCGGCTGGCATGCCGGCGAATGCCTCCGGTCCCGCACGGTCCCATGCGGAGACCTTCGCGCCAAGACGCAGCGCGAGCGCGGCAGCCGCGCGGCCACTGCGTCCCACGCCAAGGATGGCGACATGATTTCCGGAAAGGTTCATAGTTGAGTCAGGCAATCTTGAGAAGGGCGAGTCCGAACAGTGCCAGCATGATGGAAATGATCCAAAAGCGGATAATGACCTGGTTCTCATGCCAGCCTAGCAGTTCAAAATGATGGTGGATCGGAGACATCCTGAAGATCCGTTTCTTCCGAAGTTTGAAACTGCCCACCTGGAGAATGACCGACATCGCCTCCATGACGAACACTCCGCCGATGACGACGAGCAGGAGTTCCTGCTTGGCACAAATGGCCGCCGTGCCAAGCGCCCCGCCGATGGCGAGGGAACCGGTGTCCCCCATGAACACCTTGGCCGGATGGCAGTTGAACCACAGGAAGCCGAAACAAGCGCCGACCAATGCCATCAGAAAAATCGCCAGCTCGCCAATATAGCGGTTGTGCGGGATCACCAGATATTCGGTCGCCATGTAAAAATGGCCGGCAAGGTAGGCGAGGAACGCATACGAAAGCGCCACGCTGATGGTCGTTCCCGTCGCCAGACCATCGAGCCCGTCTGTAAGATTCACCGCGTTCGAGCAGCCGACGATCACCAGCGCGAAAAAGGGAATGATCATCCAATGGAGGTTGATGATTTCCTCCTTGAAGAGCGGGAAACAGACGGCACCCATATCAATGGGTGTTTTTCCCAGGCGATAGCCGGCGAGGCCGTCGGCGATCTGCTGGGGAGAGGCACCGAAGCCCGAGATCTCCTTTTTGAAATAGAGGAAACAAGCCGCCACCAAGGCGATCACCAACTGCCAGACGAGCTTCTTGCGGCTGCTGATGCCGTCAGACTTCTTCTCCTTCACTTTTTTGTAGTCGTCGCAGAACCCTAACAATCCGCAGGCGGCCATGGTGCAGGCGCAGACGGCGATGAACGGATTCAGCGGACGGGCGAACACCAAGGTGGAGACCAACACCGACCCGATGATGAGCACGCCGCCCATCGTCGGAGTGCCGATTTTCCCGCCGTGGAGCTCGGCGAGTTTGTGAACCTCTTCCGCCGTGCGGATCGGCTGACCCACCTTGAGCGAAATCAACCTCCGGATCACCCGCGGTCCGAAGATCACCGAGAGGATGAACGACAGCAACCCGGCGCTCGCCGCGCGGAAGGTGATGTATTGAAACAGATTCAAAAACGAAAATGTATAAGCCCAGCCCTGTTGCCCCGAGGCCTTCTCGGCTTCGAATGCCTGATACCAGAAATCGTAAATCGCAGGGAGCATTAGTTTCGAGGGAATGCGGCGTGCATGACGCGTTCGACGGAGGCAGTGCGGCTGCCCTTGAAGAGCACCACATCACCGGGTTTCACCTCACGCACCAGCCAGTTGGCCGCTTGGTCGAGGTCTGGAAAATGAGTGGCGTTCCCCGCACCCTCGGCGATGCCTTCAGCACCATCACCAACGGCGACGACAGTTAGGTTCCGCGCCGCCGCGAGGGCACCGGTCCGGAGGTGTGCGGCGGGAGCATGCAGGCCAAGTTCGCCCATCCGTCCGAGGACGATGATGCGGCGGGAACCATCGACAACCGGAGTGTCCGCAAGGGTCTCGATGGCGGCAGCCATTGACTCCGGGTTTGCATTGTAGGTGTCGTCGATGACCGTGGTGCCGTGACACACGTACCGGCCAAGCCGCCCGCCGGTGAGCACGGCGTTCGAAAGCCCCTCCGCAATCTCCCGTGGCGGGATTCCCAGCTTCCAGCCCACGCCTGCGGCTAACAGCGCATTCGTGACCATGTGCCGCCCGGGTACGGGCAGAGCGACGGCCACCGGATCCTCACCTTCGATCACGAGGGTGAAGGATGTGCCATCCGCATCGAACCGGAGACATTCCGCGCGTACCTGGCCGCGACCATTGCCGACGGCGATGATGTGCGCCTTCGTCCGCTGGCGCAGGTAGTCGCGGAATTCACAGGTTGCCGGAAGAAACAGCATTCCGTCCGCGGGCAGTGCCCGGGCAAGCATGCCTTTTTCCTCGGCGATGGCTTCGCGGGTTTTAAGAAACTCGATGTGCGCCGTGCCGATGTTAGTGATAATCCCGTATTTCGGCCGGGCGATCTCGCAGAGCGGGGCGATCTCCCCGGAGTGGTTCATCCCCATCTCCCAAACCGCCGCGGTATGCTCCACGGTCGTGGCGAGAACCGTTAACGGCACACCGATGTGGTTGTTCAGATTACCGAGCGTCGCCGAAACCTTGAACTTCCGCGAGAGCACTGCCGCGGTGAAATCCTTGGTGCTGGTTTTACCGTTAGACCCGGTGATACCAACCACGGCAAGGTCCAACTGCTTGCGCCACCAGCAGGCAAGGCGTTGCAGCGCGAGCAAGCTGTCCGGCACGACGATCACCGCCGCATTCGCGGGCACCTCGCCTGCCCAATGTTGGACGACCGCGACCGATGCGCCGTCCGCCAGCGCTTTGGCGGCGAAGAGATCCCCGTTGAAGTTTTCCCCGCGCAGCGCGAAAAACGCTGACCCGCGTGGGAGTTTGCGGGAATCCGTCGAGACACCGCCCGAAACCACGACGTCACCCCGTCCCGCAGCCAGCGGGATCCCAAGG
>JAIFNK010000201.1 GCA_020047775.1 Akkermansia sp.
GAATATTTTCAAAACATGGAGCGTCTAACCTATGACCTGCCGGGCAGCTGTGAGTTCGGCTTCACCGAATCGTCTCCAAATTCTGCCACCTTCAACAGCTCCGGATTTTTTCGCAATCCTCGACGGATCGTGAAATTTGTAGAAGTTCGGTCATGCCCGATTTCCTACCGCCTGCTGTTCCAGCGCCCGATGCCGGTTGGAGGCTGGAGAATTCCTATGCCTCGCTGCCCAAGGTCTTTCATTTCGCCATCGCGCCCGTGCCGGTGCGCGCGCCACGATTGCTCGTGTTGAACCGCCCGCTGGCGGAATTGCTCGGCCTGGCGGCAGGTTCGTTGGATGAAACGATCTTCACCGGAAACTCACTGCCACCCGGCGCGTCGCCACTCGCCCAGGCATACGCCGGTCACCAATACGGCGGCTTCACCACCCTCGGCGACGGACGGGCAATCTTGTTAGGCGAGCAAATCACTCCCGGCGGCGCGCGCTTCGACATCCAGCTCAAAGGCTCCGGCCGCACGCCGTATTCCCGCAGCGGCGATGGCCGTGCCGCGCTCGGACCGATGCTGCGCGAATACATCATCAGCGAGGCCATGCACGCGCTCGGCATTCCCACCACCCGCAGCCTCGCGGTGGCGGCGACCGGTGAGGATGTTATGCGTCAGGACGGCCCGCTGCCCGGCGCGGTGTTGACGCGGGTGGCAGCCAGTCACATCCGCGTCGGAACCTTCGAATGGGCGGCCGCGGCGGGCGACCGGTCGGACATGGAGGCGCTCGTCGCCTACACGCTTCAACGCCATTTCCCCGAACTCGCCGCCGCGGAAAATCCCGCACTCGCCCTGCTGGAGGCGGTGAGCGGGCGGCAGGCGTCGTTGATCGCCCGGTGGATGGGCGTCGGCTTCATCCACGGCGTCATGAATACCGACAACATGGCGCTCTCCGGCGAAACCATCGACTACGGCCCCTGCGCGTTCATGGACGCCTACGATCCGGCCACCGTGTTCAGCTCCATCGACCGTCGCGGCCGCTACGCCTATGGCAACCAGCCGTCCATCGCCCAGTGGAATCTCGCCCGCCTGGCGGAAGCCCTGCTACCGCTGATCCATCCGGAGGAACCCCGGGCCATCGAACTGGCCACCGCGGCGCTCGAACAGTTCGCCGCCCGCTATCAGGCCGATTGGCTCGCCAAAATGCGCCACAAGCTCGGCCTCTTCAACGAGGAGGCCGGCGACAGCGCGCTCGTCCATTCCCTGCTCGAATGGATGCACCGCGCCAAAGCGGATTTCACTAACACCTTCGCCGGGCTCGTTCAGCCCGCGCCCGACGAAGTCTTCCGCGAGTGGCAGGAAACCTGGCAGGCCCGCCTCGCCCGCCAACCGGAATCCCCCGCGGAATCCGCCAAACTCCGCAACGCCCATAATCCCGCCTACATCCCGCGCAACCACCTCGTCGAAACCGCGCTCGCCGCCGGCCAGTCAGGCGACCTGGGTCCGATGGAACGCTTGCTGGAAATTCTAGCAACACCCTACGACCATGCCCGCGATGTCCCGGAATACCGCGCGCCCGACCCCGCCGGCGGTGCCGGCTATAAGACATATTGCGGGACCTGAGCCGCGTACCGCCGAACTGACAATTCGCTCTATACTTGATTCTGCCATGTCCGAAATCTCCGGTTCATTAAAGCCTCCCGAAAAGATCCGAGTCCGGGTGACGAGTGTTCTTGTGGTTGCCCTCTTCCTATGGGTAATCGGTTCCACCGCTTACTTGTTGATCGATTCAGCAGGACTTGATGCCACACCCACGGTGTATCACCACCCTGATGGCACGTTTTCCCTCAACCGCAGAGACGGTCCGAGTATCACACCGGAAGATGTCTATGTATGTTTGAAGGATTATGCCCAATTCGGTCGGGTGCGCCTTGTCAGCAACCAGCTGACCCGGTTGGTGGACTGGGGCCCGATTATTGACAAAGGAGCAGATTCGGGGGCGGCACGTTATCAAATTGAAGCTGGCGGAATGTCTTTCGCTTTCATGCTTCCTGGAGCTGGCTATGCCGATGATTCATTCAATCCTTTTGCCACCATCATCAATCTTCGGGACATGGACAAGCCGCCTCTCGACCTCTCCTCGGGATCGGATGTTGTGATTTTAGCGGACCCCGAGACGACCTGTGAGGAAGTTCTCAATGCGGCTTTCGAATACTCAGGGAAAGGAAAATCACTGACAATTATCGCAGAGTCGGATGTTTCAGAGACTAATAATTCCGACTCGATGACGATGCTTCTGTATCATCGAAAAAACGAGGATTCCAAATCTTCCGGAACGTTTGAGCGGAGACGATCGGATTTCTGGAATACGCATGTTCAACCGGTAATCCGCCGTCTCAAGTCCGTGTTTTGATCTGTCCCGCTTGCAACCGCGACCAATCTCTTCATCCAACCCCCGGAAGTCACCAGAGTCCAACGGGGTTCGGCCACCCGCGAATCTGTCAACCTGAAATCCAAAATACAACCACGGATGGACACCGATGAACCCGGATCATGAAAGGGTCATGAAGGTTTCCGCACTCATCCGTTGAGTGAAAGTTGGCATTTTTTTGTGTCATCTCTCCTTTTTGGAACCCCTTCAACGGGAATCAGTCGTTAGCCTGTATTCGCGAAGGGATCAGGGATCCGTGTCACGAACCCGGTTTGGTGGCAGCCAGCGCCTTGAGCATCTCAGCAGCCATGCGTTCGCCGAGAGTGGTCTGGCCGGCCGTGTCGAAATGCGTGTTGTCCTTCAACGTGGTGAGATCGTCGGTCTGGACGAGATAGGTGTCGGCATCCTTTGCAGCAACGGCTTCCTGGGCCTTCTGCACGATGGGACAGTGGTCGAACACCCATGGGGTTTTCTTCAGCAGGCTCGATGAGATGCGTCCCATCACCACTGGCAGGTGCGGCTTGCCGGTTTTCCCGCGGACGTCCGCCAGAAGAATGACGAGATTCTTTTCATAGGCCTCCGCCCTTATGATCGTATCGGAGTCGCTCTCGCCCTGCATCCACAGCATGCCGGCGATCTCGACGGCGTGGCCGGATTTCTCCAAAGCGGCCAAAGCGTTTTGATAGTTGGTGATGAAGCGCGGATACATCTTGTTCTTTTCCGGCAACCAACCGTCCGCCAGCGATGTGCCGCCCGCGGAGGTCTTGACCAAGCGGATCTCGTGATCGGGAAAGGTAGCGGACAGGCGGTGGGAAAACACCAACTCGGGACCGAACTGCAACTTGCGGGCAATGGCGGTGCTGTCCTCGCCGATTTTTTTCCATTCCAGCGTCTTGTTGTCCCAGATCCTCACGTTGGCGGGGTTTTGCTTCAGGTTTTCCGGCAGCTCATTCCAGCGCCCGCAGCCATCCATGTTCGACTGCCCTCCAAGCAGGAAGAGTTTCACCGGTTTTTCCGCGGCAATCGCGGAAGCGCCGAAGAGCGCTGTGAGAAGAAGGAAGATACGGATCATGGATTGAATGGGGCTGGATGCTTGATGATGTTGGTGGTGTTCATGATGTTGAGGGTGGGGACAACGCACGAGGGAGGCGAGCCGATTTGTTCATGGAAAACGTATCAGGATTCGAAGCTCTCGGATTGACTTTTCCTGAGATATCACGGCTGGGTTACTAGCAGGCGGACAAAGATCTCTGGCGCGCCGGGGGGCACAGTGGCGGTAATCGTCCGGGTTGTCGCTGTGGTTGACTCGACTGTGGTCGCAATGGTGTCCTGCCAATCGCCCAGATCTGTCGATGCCTGCACGGTGTATGAGATTCCAGAAACATAAATCGGCACCGTAAATCGAAAGATGAGATCACCGCCTTCACGGGCGAGGCCGGGCAGTCCGGTTCTACCGGGAGATTTTGGATTCAGGCCGAGCCCGTATTCGACAAGATTTGGAATGCCATCCCCATCGGGATCGGCCGTGGCAGCGGCATCCAAACCTGTGAGATTGTTGGATGATAGCCAAACCGGAAATGTCAGGGGAATGACGTTCACAGTGGCTGTCTGGCTGTTTAAAGAGCCATAGGCGTTCGACACCCGTACCCAGAATGAAGAAGTGCCAACAAGGAGCGGGGTAGCAAAAGTAGAACTTGTTGCCCCGCTGATCGGGCTTGTGGTGTTGCCGCTATCTCCTTGATACCACTGATATGACAATGAATCAGCACCCGATGCGTTTACCGACAGTGTTGTGGTGCCGCCGGCGGAAATTGTTACATTGGCGGGTTGGGTTGCTATCGTCAGGGTTCCCGTCGAAACCACGGCCGTGTTGCTTGTTGCCGCACCACCGCCGCCCGTAACAACCACGCAATAGTTACCCCCGTCTTCTGTCAGCGTATTACTGATTGTGAACGTGCTGCCGGTAGCTTGAGGGATCACAATCCCGTTCCTGAGCCACTGATAGGTAAACGACGGCGTCCCGGCGGCAACAACGCTGAGTGTGAGCGGTTGTCCCACCAGAAGGCCCTGGCTCATCGGCTGAACCGTGATAACTGTCGGGGAAAAGGAGAAAAGACGGGTTGGAACTCCGACGCGAATGGTATTGTTTGAGTAATCCGCGACGTAGATGTTGGCAGCGTTGTCCACCGCCATCCCGGTCGGATTGTTGAACCGGGCAACACTCCCGATTCCATCCGTGCTTCCTGCGTGCCATTGGTCGAGCCCGCCTATCGTAATTGTCACTCCCGAGTGGGTGATTTTTCGAATCGTGCAATTTCCGGAATCCGCCACGTAAACATTTCTTTCAGAATCCAAAGCGACACCCGCGGGATGGTAGAACAACGCTTCGGCCCCATCTGTTGTACCCTGCACATAGTCAAGCCCCGCCAGAGTGCTCACAACGCCCTCAGGCATGATTTTCCGGATTGTGTAACTGCTCCAATCGCTTACATACGCGTTGCTGGCGCTGTCCACCGCCACGCCGTGCGGTGAGCTGAATCGTGCCGCGCTGCCAAGCCCGTCGCGATGGTCTCCATACGGGCTGGCCAGCCCCGCGACCGTGCTAACCAGATTTCCCGGAGTGATCTTGCGAATCGTATTGTTTCCTGAATCGGTAATGAACAGATTGCCGGACCCGTCCACTGCGACACCGCCCGGTATGTTGAATCGGGCGGAGCTTCCCGTTCCATCAGCACTACCTGACACGCCAGCGAGGCCGGCCAAAGTGCCCACCACCCCGCCAGGGGTGATCTTGCGAATCGTGTGGCTGCCCGAATCAGCCACATACAGGTTGCCAGCACCATCCACAGCGATACCCGTGGGTCGGCTGAATCGGGCGCTACTGCCAGCCCCGTCGCTGCTCCCGGCTGAACCAGGCTGGCCCGCCAGGGTGCTAACCACGCCTCCCGAGGTGATTTTCCGGACCGTTTTGTTGTTTGTATCGGATACATAGATGTTCCCGAGGCTATCCACCTCCACATCACCTGGTCCGTCGAAGCGGGCGGCACTTCCTGTGCCATCCGCGCTTCCAGACGACCCGGCGAGGCCGGCAAGGGTGGAAAAGGTATAGCTCACATCCGCCGGAAACGTCAGTGATGCCGCCGCACTTGTCGCAGAACCGCTTAGGTTCGTCGCCACCAAACTATACAGTCCGGCGTCGCGCCCCCCCACATTGGTCAGCGCCAGCGTTGAGGCTGTCGCGCCAGCGATGGGAATGCCGTTTTTGAGCCATTGATAGGTCGCGCTGGCTTCACTGGAACCAGAGGTGAATATGACCGTGCCGCCCGTTGCGTTCAATGCCACCGATGTTGGTTGCGCGGTTATCCTTGGCGCGACATCCACGACAACTGTTGCCGTATTACTATCGGCAAAACCAGCGGTGTTGGTTACCCGGACCCAATAGTCCGCGGTTTCCGTCAAAGCCGGAGTTGTGAAGCTTGCATTGGTTCCGCCCGCCGCCGGATTGCTTGTATTACCACTGGCACCTCGAAACCATTGATAGGACATGGGAGCCTGACCGACCGCGGATGCTGACAGCGTGGC
>JAIFNK010000324.1 GCA_020047775.1 Akkermansia sp.
CCTTCTTGTCAGTGTAGATGAAACCGGTGACGAAGAAGAAATCATAACAGATGCCGTGAAGCGCCACGCCCATCAGAAGCATCCACGTCACCTGGTCGGGAGCGCCGAAGGAGAACAGGAGGTAGCGCAGCACCCAGCAGCCCATGCCCACTAACAACATGAGTTTCACGCCGAGTTTGCGGAAGAAGAACGGAATGAGGAGCATGAAGATGATTTCGGACATCTGGCCGAGGGTCATCGTCGATGCCGCTTGTTTGAAACCCGCGGCGCCGAGATAGGCGGAGGTTTGCCCGTAGTAGTAGCCGAGCGGAATGCAGATCAGCGTCGAGCAGATGGCAAACACCAGAAACGACGGGTTTTTCAGCAGCTTGATGGCGTCCAACATGAACAACGACCCGATGTCGATGGGCTTTCCCTTGGCGGGCGGCGGGGTGTGGGGAAGCGTGAAGCTATACACTCCCAGCGCGATGCTGGAGGCGGCGGCGATCCAGAAAATGTTCAACGAACCGGACCATCCGGCGATGCCAAGCGTGAGGCCGGCGACGATCCAGCCGATCGTGCCCCAGACCCGGGCTTTCGGGAACAATTCCTGCGGCAAGTGGGTGAAGGTGATCGTATTGCCCAGACCGAGGGTGGGCATGTAGCAGAGCATGTAGGCGATCATCAATCCGACGATTTGCCCGCCTTTTTCCGCGCCTTGCGGAGCCATGATGGCGATGGCGCACATGATGCCGCCACCGATCAGCATCAGCACTCCCATCACGCGCTCCGAGGAGAACAAGCGGTCGGCGATGAGGCCGAGGAAAAGCGGGGCGACGATCGCGGCGATCGGCGCGCTTTCGTAGGCACCGCCGATGAAGGCGGCCAGGTCGTTGTTGCCCATGGCGAGGGCCAGCGTGGCGAACCAGGACCCCCATGCGAAGAACTGGAGGAACATCATCACGGAGAGCCGGATAAGCGTGGAGCGCGGGGAAGGAGTCATGGTTTGGATGGTTTCGTTAGGAATTCAGAGTTTCACGGGTGCGCCGCTGCGGATGGATCGTTCCTCGGCTTCACAAATTTCCAGGGCTGTCACGCCGTCGAGGGCGGTGACCACGGCGGGCGTCTGGCGCTTGGACACGCAGTCCACGATGTAATCGATTTCCTTCGAGTAACCATCGCCATCGCCGGTTTCCACCACGCGGGTTTCCTTGCCGGTTTCAGTGATCAGCAGGGCGCGGGCACCACGGGCGAGATCGAAGTCGATGGTCGCTTGTTCGCAAAGCAAGGTGTAGGACATGTTGAAACCTTGGTTCAGCAGCCAGCTGCCCTCGGCATACACGTTAGGGCCGCCGGGGTAGTCATACTGGGTGACCACGTGATTGATGGAGCCGCTGGTGGCCAGCACGCCCGAGGAGAAGACACCTGCCGGGCGGCCGAAGAGATGGTTGACGAAATCCGTGTCGTGGATGTGCAGGTCGAACAACGCGCCGCCAAGGTCTTGTCCACCGGAGTAGGTACCCTGCTGGCTCCAGCCGGGCATCGCGGAATCGCGGCGGAAACGCGCGGCCAGCACCTTGCCGTAGGTTTGCTCCTCCACCGCTTGTTTGAGCCAGCTCCAGCCGGGCCAGAATCTCATGCACATGGCGGGCATCAGGATGCCGGGCGAGTTGGCGGCGACCGCCAGAATCCTGCGGGCCTCCGCTGAGGTGCGGGCCAGCGGTTTCTCACAAATGACGTGCTTGCCCGCGTTCAGCCCTGCGATGACCTGCGCGGCGTGCAGCGGTGTAGGCGTGCAAAAGTCCACCAACTCGACATCCGCGTCGGCTAGCAATTCCTCCGTCGTGCGGTAAACCTTGACGTCTGCTCCGAGATCGATGTCATCGGATTTCGTGATATTACCGGAGACCCCGGCGAGGATGCCGTTGACCGGCACGCGCACCGCGTCGCAGACCGCGACCACGCGTGCCATGGGATTCGCCAGATAGGCGCGGAGATGGGTCACGCCCATGAAGCCCAGGCCGACGACGGCCACGTTCACGGGTTTTTCGGCGTTGGAGTTCGAGGACATGGGATTCGGCTTCAAGGGATGGATTTCAAAACAAGCTCGTGAGCCAGGCGGATGTCGGCCACCCGCTGGTCGCCGGCTTCGCGCTCGATGACCAGGTCGCCGGTGAAATTCACTTCCGCGAGCGCGGCGAAAAACGCGGGCCAATCCACCTGCCCGGTGCCGGCGGGGACCTCCTCGCCCCAGGTGCCGGGGACGGTGCTTTGCACCGCGTCTTTGACATGCACCTGCCGGATCCACGGGCCTAGCAGGCGGACCGCGTCGATCGGATTTCCTTTTCCATAGAGCAGCATGTTGGCGGGATCGAAATTGACGCCCACATTGGGGCGGTCAAGCACGGTTAACAACTCTGCGAGCCCCGCGGCGGTCTCCTGGCCGGTTTCCAGGGCGACCGTCATGCCGGCTGCTGCAAAAACATCCGCCACGGCGGCGAGGCGTTCGACCATTTTCGCGAAATCCGGGTCTGCGGCATCGTGTGGGACGAATCCGGCGTGGAAGGTGACGAGTTTCAATCCCAACTTGGCGGCGATCGTCACGGTGGCCTCGGTGTTCCGCAGATTCTCCGCCCAGGTCGCGTCGGGGGCGATTCCACCGGTCAGCCGGATCGTGTCCAATGTGGTGTAGTCCTCGCCGACGCAGCCGAACATGCCTGATAGGATGATGATGCCGGCCTCCTGAAATACTTTTCCCGTCTGCTCCCAGAGGGCGGGTTCCTCGCGCAAGGGGTCCAGGTTGAGTTGGACCCGGTGAATGCCGGTGGCTCGCAATTTCTCCAAAAGATCGTGTGGGTCGGATGGTTTCAGGGACCAGGAGCAGACGGCGAGTCGTTGAAGGGCAGGGGAGTAATTCATTGATGTTTCGAGGATTGGATATCTACCTGGCTCACGGGGGCGGTCTTTCACCTCCGGCTCATGTCAGAGCCGTTCACGGGCGACCGGTGACTGGCGTGACTAACGGATCTCCACGGTGGTGCCGGGGCGGATCAGGGTGGGCAGGCGGACGGCGTCCCAGTTGGCCAGCCGGATGCAACCGGAGCTGCGGGCGCGGCCGATGGTCTCCGGATCGGAGGTGCCGTGGAGGCCGATGCCGGGCTTGCTCAAGCCGCACCAGAAGATGCCGACGGGGCTGTTCGGGCCGGGCGGGATATTGAGTGCCTCGGAGTCGGCGCTGCGTTTGCCGGTATCGAGCAGTTTCTGGTCGTAGCGCCAGTGGGGGAGTTCCACGGAATTTCTCACCTCCCAGGTGCCGAATTTGATGAACTGGGGCTTCCCGGGGGTGATGGGGAAGGAGGCGATGAGCCCGCGGTTCGGGCGGCTGCTGGAAACGGGGGTGGCACCGCGTTCGGCGACGATCAGGGCCGGCGGGGCGGCTTCGAAAATGCGGACCTGGTTGATTTTCGTATCCACCACGGCGTGGCGCTGGCTCAAGGCTTCGTCCGCTTTATAACCGGCACCGGTGAGGCTCTCGATGGTGAATGGGCGGACGTTCGGCACGATGAGGGTGTCGCGTGGCTTGAGGTTGTTGATTTTTTTACTGCCGTTGAGCGTGGTGAGATACTCGATGTCGCAGTGGTAGCGCTCGGACATGAACTCGGCGAAGCTGCGGTAGCTCATGCGCTTGCGCTTGGCTTGCAGGGCTTTTTTGGTGGGCAGGGTGCCGTCGACCCACGCGCTGGCGGAGTCGGGGACGATGGCGATGGCGAGTGGATTTGGCACGGCCTTGCGGGCGGCGATGTTCACGGCGACCCAGTCGGAGATCGGGTGGCCATTCACCTCGTTCCAGGATTGCACGGCGAGTTCGGTGAATTGACCGGGTTTTCCATCGATGACGCCGGGGCCGAATTTTGCTTCATCGAGGAAAATCTGGAGGCGCACGGCGTCGTCGCCGGTGGGCTTCACTTCGAGCGGCGAGGGTGGGGAGACCGTTTCGATGGGAGTGGCCCGCACGATGGGCGGGGCGGGTTTCACGAGGACCGGCGGTGCCGCGGGCGCGACCGGATCCGTGGTCGGCGCGGGCTGGGAATTGAGTTCGTCATCGCCACCGATTGGGAGTGCGCGGAGCACCGGCCGACTGGATTGCAGCTGGGGAGGCAGCGGTTGCTGGGCGGGAACGAGTGTGGTGAGCGCGAGGAAGACGGGCGAGACGAAGCGGAGCATGGGATGGAATCGGATGGAAATTAAGCGGGAACGGCAACAAAGGCTTCAAGTCGGCCGGCGATGGCGGCGGGCACGACGGCAGTGACAAGGATGTCATCGCCCTCATAATCCGTCGAGAGCACCTTGGCCTCGCGGTGCAGCAGGCTGACGAGGTCGGCGCGGTTTTGGGGGATGCGGTAGTCGAGATGCTGGACGCGGTCGGCGAGGACCTGGCTGCAAATTTTGAGCAGTTCCTCCAGGCCCTGGCCGGTGACGGCGGAGGCGTGCAGGGCTCCGGGGAATTTCTTGTCGAGCGCGATGAGCTCGAACGGATCAGTGACGCGGTCGATTTTGTTGAGTACCGTGATGGTCGGCTTGTCGCCGGCACCGAGTTCCGCGAGGACCTCGAGCGTGGTGTCGTGGAAGCGCTCGATTTCCGGGGCGGTGGCGTCGAGGATGTGGATGAGGAAATCCGCGAGCGCGGCTTCTTCGAGCGTGGCCTTGAACGCTTCGACGAGGCGATGGGGCAGATTTCGCACGAAGCCAACGGTGTCGGTGATGAGCAGCGGTTGGCCGTCTGGCAGCTCGATGCGGCGGGTGGTGGTGTCGAGCGTGGCGAAGAGCATGTCCTTGGCCATGACGTCGGCACCGCTCAGGATGTTGAGCATGGTGGATTTCCCGGCGTTCGTGTAGCCGACGATGGCGGCGTGGGGCGTGGCGAATTTTTCGCGCTCCTTGCGCTGGGTTTTCCGCTGTTTGCGGACGATTTCAATTTCGCGCTTGGCGCGGTCGATGATCTGGTAGGCGAGCCGGCGGTCCACCTCGATCTGCTTTTCACCCATGCCGCGGGAGGCACCACCGCCCGCCCCACCGCCGGAGCCGGCGGATTCGCGGTCGAGGTGTCCCCACATCCGCGCGAGGCGGGGCAGGGCGTACTGCATGCGGGCGAGTTCGACTTGGAGGCGGGCTTCCTTGGTCTGGGCGCGCTTGGCGAAAATATCGAGGATGACTTCCTCGCGGTCGATCACGCAGAGGTCGGCGAGTTTTTCCCACTCACGTTGTTGGGAGGGGGCGAGGCCGTTGTCGATGACGATCACGTCGCACTCATGGGCGCGTGCGAGTTCGACGAGTTCCGAGGCTTTTCCGGTGCCGCAGAGGAACTTCTTGTGCATCTCGCGGCTGCGGTAGAGCACCGACTCGATCACCTCCACGCCGAGGGTTTTCACGAGTTCCGCGAGCTCCTCGAGCAGCGATTCCGACTCCGTGGCTTCGCGGGCATCAAAGTAAAAGCGCACCAGCAAGGCGCGCTCGATCATGTCGGGCTTTTCTCTGACTTCAAACATCCGCAGGAGCAGTAGCACTGAAGCCACCTCCCGGCCATTGGAAATTTGCAGGCGGCACGCCTCCAGGCATTTCCTCAGCGGGTTTTTTCCTGCAGCCATCGTTCATGGCCCCACAGGCCCCAAACGATGCCGGCAAGCCCGAAGCCCAGCAGAATCGGCGGAAGGGCGATGGTCAGGCTGATGCCGATCGGTCCGAGGGCATACAGCAGGTCGTCGTCGAGAAAGTGCGGAGCGAGCAAGAAATACAGCCTCGCCATCAGGAGCGCGACCGCGCCGAGCGCCATCATGGTCCCGCCCCACGACTGGTATCGGCGGGCGAGTCTGACGGCGGCGAGACCAATGAGTCGGAGTCCGATCACCCCGAAGGCGTCGAATGGTTTTCATCTGGTCCGGGATCTTGAATATTCCGACTAACATTGCCAGATGTTTCACTGCGGGGACTATCTGCGCGACCTCAAAATGCCCTAC
>JAIFNK010000159.1 GCA_020047775.1 Akkermansia sp.
CCGCTTCTTCAACCACCTCGGTTCGTGGCAGGAATGGTTGCACTTCCCGGCGGATTCCTGGCTGGAAAAGCTCCATTTCATCCCGGCGACTGCCTGCTTCGAGCTCGCGCTGGAAGGATCGCTCCAGCATCTCGAAGCCCAGCTCAGCGTGCGCTACGGGTCCGCGCCTCCGGTTCCGCCGGGGCTGGGAAAAGTCGATGGCTTGCCACGCCTGGCGGGCGATCACTGTGAGGTCCGCGATTTGGCGAAGGAGGAGAAAGCCGCCTCACGGCTCATGCGGGCCGGCTTCGAAGTGGAAAACTTTTCAAACGGCCGTTGGGTGATGAGAGGGGAGTCTTCCATCCTCGACTTCCTCACCCAGTCGTTGCCGATCCTGCGCAAAGAGTGGACGGTCACCGAGGGCGAGCGTTTCGGTCACGTCCAGAAACAAGTCGCCGTGGTCTCGCCGAAAATCGAAATCATCGGCTCCGGCGAGGACTGGTTGAGTTTTGATCTGTCATTTCAAACGAGTGATGGATTTTCGATCCCGGCGGCCGAAGTCCGACGGCTTCTGAGAGCGGGAAAGGGCTCCGGGGCTTCCGCCAGCGGGCGACGACTGGTGATTTCGGATGACATTGCCAACGTCATCGACCCACTCTTCTCCGACCTCGATTTGCGCCAGGAAAACGGTCGTTTCATCGCATCGGCACGCTCGGGAGAGCTTATCCGTGAAATCCGGAATAAAATCGATAAGTCGCAGACAGAGAGTAATCAACCGATTCAATTCACATTCGATTCACCGGCGACCTTGCAAGCCGAACTGCGGCCCTACCAATCCCTCGGTGCCGGATGGATGTTCGACCGTGTCCAGCGCTTCGGAGGTGCTCTCTTGGCCGACGACATGGGACTTGGAAAAACTGTTCAAACTATCGCTTTAATTGAGCGATTGTTTCAGAGTGATACAAACGATTCAAGGGTGGTGATGGTGGTGGCCACGGCTTCACTTCTTGGAAACTGGAAAGCGGAGTTCGCGCGGTTTGCTCCGGCGCGTCGGGTCAGGATTCTGCATGGCGCAGGCCGGGACGCGGAACGGGACAAGGTGCAGCCAGGTGACGTGATCCTCACCAGTTACGGCACGCTCGCCCGGGATCTGGCCTACCACCTCAAGCGCGACTACCGGGCCGTGGTGGTGGACGAGGCCAGTTTGATGCGGAATCCGGATACCGACCACGCCAAGGCGCTCGCCAAGCTGCGTGCTACCTGCCGCGTGGCTCTGACCGGTACCCCCATCGAAAACGGCGTGAAGGATCTCTGGTCGATTTTTCGCTTTATCCAACCCGGTTGGCTGGGTGGACGCGAGGATTTCAAGGAGCGCTACGAAACCCCGCTCGCCGTCGGCGAATCTCCGGGGGCGGTGATTGAGCGGTTGCGGCTCAAGATCTCGCCCTTCATCCTTCGTCGGACCAAGGAGCAGGTGGCACCCGAATTACCGTCGAAGCTCTTCATCGATGAGTTCTGTGACCTCAGTCCGGACCAGCAGGCGGTTTACAAGGAGTTGCTCGTGGAAGGCCGCAAGCGGGTGGATGCCATCGCCGATTCCGGCAACAAGGGGGCGGCCCGGATGCAAATGCTCACCGCGCTGCTTCGACTCCGGCAGACGTGTTGTGATCTCGCGTTGCTCGGAAATGAACGATTTAATCAACTGTTGGTTGCCCGGCGGTCAGCCAAGCTCCAACGCTTGTTGGAACTCATCGAGGAGGCGGTGAATGGAAATCACCGAATGTTGATTTTTAGTCAGTTCCAGAAACAATTACAGGAAATCGAGAAATGTATTTCCGAGCGCGGTTGGGAAAGTTTGAGGCTCGACGGACAGTCCCGGAATCGTCAACAGCTTGTGGATAAGTTCCAGCAGTCGGACGGTCCACCGGTTTTCCTGATCAGTCTCAAAGCCGGTGGCTACGGCCTCAACCTGACGGCCGCGGACATCGTGGTCCACTTCGACCCCTGGTGGAATCCGGCAGCGGAAGCCCAGGCGACCGACCGCGCGCACCGGATCGGACAAACCCGGCCGGTCACGGTTTACCGGCTGCTCACCCGGGGGACGGTCGAGGAAAAGGTGGTCCGGCTCCAAGCCAAGAAACGCGAGCTTGCTTCCGCCATCGACGAAAACGGTGCCGGCGACGCCGCAGGCTGGAGCATGGAGGAGCTGGAATCGATGCTTGGCTGAGATGAAAAGTGGGTTCTGATTGCCACACTCTGGAGGAATTCTGGTGATGGGGAGCAACACGCGAGGGCGCGTGTGCTCCCCTGATCATAAAAAATCCCGCCAGCGGACGAACCGCTGACGGGATGGAAGATCGGGCAACTTGCAGGTCGCTTCAGTAGGCCTGCGAGCGGGAGTAGTTATAGTAGGTTTCAAATCCGAGTTCCGGTGGGAATTCGGAGAGACCGTCGTGCACGTTCATCTCGATGCGGTTGTCTTCTCCGCAACGCTCGTAAGGCGGCTTGAAGGTGCCGCGGTAGGTCGGGCAGGTGAAGGTGAAGAGCTCGTAGAATCCGTATCCGAGACGGCGCAGTGCGCGGTTGGTCCCGTCAATCGCGCCGTAAGGGCTCGACTTGCGGCCGTATTGGTCTTGCTTGCGAACGATCTGTTCCGGGATCTCAATGAAACCGTACATGATGTTGCTGAGGGCACGGCCAAGCTTGCGCGAGGAGGTGTAAGTGGAGCCGGGAGGCGCTTGGATGTCGGCGACGACGACGCTGCTCAGGGCTGCGAAGGTGGTAGCAATAACGAAGAGTTTTTTCATGCTGCGAGGAGGTTAATTGTTCTGAATCGGGGTTGGCAACGGATTTTTCAGAATTCGTCGATTTTTTAGAGTACGAAGCTGAGCACCCGGATGATTCCCGGCGTAGCACGCAGTTTGTTAAGAAGTTCCGTAGGTGGTTCGGTATCCACCTCGATGACGGTGACGGCGCGTCGGTGATCGCTGGTGCGGCTCAGGGCCATGTTGGCGATGTTGACCGACGCATCGCCGAGCGAGGTTCCGATGGTGCCGACGATGCCGGGGCGGTCGTCGTTCTCCACAAACAGGAATTTGCCGGTGGGGTTGGTTTCCACGTAGTGGCCTGCGATGTGGACGATGCGGGCGGACTTGCCGAAAAAGGTGCCGGCGACGGTGCAAACCTCGTTGCCCTTGATCGCGGAGACCTCGATGAGTTCGGTGCAGTTAGAGGCGAGCGCGACGGTGGATTCGGTGACGCTGAGGCCGTGGGCCTTCGCGATGGCCGGGGCGTTGACGAGGTTCACCTGCGCTTCATGGTGGGCGGCGGCGAGATAACCGGTGAGCACTTTGCGGGTGATCAGTTCGGTATCGAGCTCGGAAACCGGACCGAGGTAGGAAACGCGGATGGAGTCGCACTGTGCGGGAGCGATTTTCGAGAGCAGCTTGCCGAGCGAGTCGGCGAGGTCGAGATACGGGCCGACGCTTTCGAGCGTGCGGCTGTCGAGATTCGGCATGTTCACCGCGTTCACGATTTCGCCGGTGATGAGGAAGTTTTTCACCTGATGGGCGACTTCGATGCCGACATTTTCCTGGGCTTCCGCGGTGGATGCGCCGAGGTGGGGCGTGAACACGCATTTTTTCGCCGAGAACAACGGGAAGTCGGCGGGTGGCGGTTCCACTTCGTAAACGTCGAGGGCAATGCCGCCGAGGTGGCCGGCGTCGATGGAGGCCTTGGCGGCCGCTTCATCGACCAGGCCGCCGCGAGCGCAGTTGACGACGAGTGCGCCCGGGTTCATCAGCGCGATGCGCCCGGCATCGAGAACGTGCTTGGTTTCCGCCGTGAGCGGGATGTGAAGGGTGACCACGTCCGCGCCGGTGAGGGCGATGGCGGCGCTTTCCGCGAGCTCGACCTTGAGCGACTGGGCGCGGGCGGCGGAGAGGAAGGGATCGTAGGCGACGACGGTCATGCCGAAGGCTTGTGCGCGCTTGGCGAACTCGGTGCCGATGCGGCCCATGCCGAGGATGGCGAGACGTTTGCCGGACATTTCGACGCCTTGCAGCGTCTTGCGGTCCCACTTGCCGGCGATCATCGAAGAGTGCGCCTGGCCGATGTTGCGGGCGAGCGCGAGCATCAGGGCGAAGGCGTGCTCGGCGGTGGAAATCGTGTTGCCGCTTGGGGTATTCATCACCACCACGCCATGGTCGGTGGCGGCGGTGCGGTCGATATTGTCCACGCCGACTCCGGCGCGGCCGATGGCTTTGAGGTTCTTGGCGGCGGCGAAAACCTCAGCGGTCACCTTCGTTTCGGAGCGCACCACGAGACCATGATAATCGCCGATGATTTTGAGGAGTTCCTCCGGCTTGAGGCCGGTATTCACATCGACGGAAATCTCCGGGGCGGAGCGCAGCGCATCCACACCTTTTTCCGAAATAGGATCCGAAACCAATACGCGAAAAGTAGCCATAGGAGCGGGGAGTTAACTTACCGGTAGCATGCTGGCAAGGGGTTTGCGTGAGAAAAACGGGACGCCGGAGAGTCCTCCGAAGAACCGCGGGTCTCCAGACCCGCAAGCGAACGGGGAGTCAAAGAGCTGCGGCGTGCCTCATTTTCTTTGGCATCCCGTTCGCCAGCGGGACTGGAGACCCGCGCTCCTGGATCACTTGATTTCCATGCCGCTCTTGGGCCAGATCCAGCGCTGGACCTTGCCATCCTTGATGAGTGCCTTGGCCTGGATGGTTTTGACTCCGAAAATGGTCTCCGCCTTGTAGGAGGCGACGCCGGTCTGGTAGGTCTCCCCGTCCACGGTTTCATTCGGCGCGGCGGCCCACTCGAGGACTTGGGCGAAAGTGAACTCCTTGATTTGGGCGGCTTTGATGCTGTCCTGCATGACCGTGACGGGATTCGCCGATCCCGTTTTGGCCACGGGAGTCGCGGGGGGCGCTTCTGGAGCGACCGGGGTGGGTTCTGGAGCGGGCGCAGGCTCGGGAGTTGGAACAGGTTCTGGAACGGGAGCGGGTTCAGGTGTCACCGGAGGTTCCGGGGCGGGAGTCGGTGCGGGAGCTGCAACCGGAGTCGGTGCGGGCTCGGGGACCGGTGGCGGAGTCGGATTCGCGGCGGGTTCCTCCGATTCACCACCCGGCAGTGTGGCTGGGACATTGACGGGTGACGGGGGATTCGCGGCGAGCTGCTGGAAGAGGTCGGTTTCCATGATCGGCAAGGATCCGCGGAACGGGCTCTCGCCGGGGCTGACCACTGCGTTTAAACCGTCGATGCTGACAAGTTTGACCCGGTTGCCGGCTTGGATGAGCATTTCAACCCCGGAAGCCGGGTCGCTGACTTTGACGTCCGATTTGAGCAGGACGCGTTGCGGGAGTTGCTCGGGTTTCAGACTCGCAATATCGATTTTGAGGGATCCGTCTGGCAGATTCTCGAATGTCTTTCCGGATCCGTTGATGCCAGTGACGCCGAGGGGCTTCCCGGTGAGTCGCATTCGCAGGCTTGGTTCAGCCAGAAAGCCCAGAAAGCCGATGCCGCCCATACAGGCCAGATAGATGAAAATTTTCATGTGCCGGTTCGATACGTAACGTCTGGCGGATTTCTTGGAAAGAATTTTCCCTCATCCGCGATCCAGGGCTTCCAGATGCTCCAGTGCCTTTTGGAAGCTGGCGTTTCCAAGGTAATGCCGCAGTTGGGCATCGACCGTGGTGCGATGCGCCGCCGTCCATGAGGAAATTTCCTCTGAAACTTCTTTCAACGCTTGCAACTGGCCTGCCGGATCGCGGTCGCGCCAGCCGTGATCCTCGATAATGGAAAGGCGGCGGCGGAGTAGCCCGATTAGTTTTTGGGTCATGGAATTAGTGAATAACGCCGCCGGAGAATTTTCGCCAGCCTGGGTTAGATCACCCCGTTTGCGCAGTTGCACTCACCTTCGCCATTGAGGGCGTTGATGAGGTTGGTGAGGGATTTCATCGCCTGGCGCGGCACGCTTTCAAATGTCCGC
>JAIFNK010000140.1 GCA_020047775.1 Akkermansia sp.
ATCGAGACAAAGTTGTCCTCTCCAAATACTTCGTCCATCACTGCGCGAACGCGGTGGAGATTCTCATCCCCGATCTGCACAAAGATAGAGCCGGAATCGGTGAGGAGATCGCGGGCGACGGTGAGCCGATCCCGCAGGTAGGTGAGGTAGCTGTGGATGCCATCGCGCCAGGTGTCGCGGAAAGCTTTGACCTGCTCGGGCTCGCGGGTGATGTGATCGGCCTTGCCGTCCTTCACGTCGCGGCTGGTGGTGGACCACTGGAAGTTGCTGTTGAATTTGATGCCGTAGGGCGGATCGAAGTAGATGCATTGGACTTTTCCGCGCAGTCCCTCGCGCTCGGCGAGGCTAGCCATGACCTGGAGGGAGTCGCCGAGAATCATGCGGTTGGACCAGTTCTGGTCGTGGGAGTAAAAGTCGGTCTTGTCCGCGCCCTTGGGGATGCCGTTGAAGTCGGCGAAGAGATCGGGCGTGAGGTTGCCGTCGTCGTGCTCCTTTTCCTTGGACTGGCGCAGCAGGTCGTCGATGAGCGCCTTGGGATGGACCTTCTCCTGGATGTAGAGCGGCGGGGCGTGGACGACGAGGTCGCTCCAATCCTGCTCATCCTTCCCGCGCCAGACGAGCTGGGGATCGAGGTCGGTATTGCGCGGGTAACGGATCTCCTTGGGCGTTTTCTGGTCCTGCTCCAGCACGGACTGGTGCTCGGCGGTGGGGATGTTTTTCCGCTTGGCCTCGTCGTGATTGAGGGTCGCGACCTGCTTGGCCGTGGGATAGGTGGTGCGTTTCTTGGCGGGCATCAGGGAAGAGATTGGAGATAGGAGATTGAGGATATCAGATGGAAGACGTGGAAGAAGAGGTCAGGGATCCAGAGAGTCGGGTTTTTTGAGGGACTTCTTGTCTTCGGAGGCGAGGCGGCGTTCGACTTTTTTCACGTCTTCCGCGGCAGGCAGTGACTCCGGGCGGATGCCGCGCTCAATGAGGGTCTTGCGGACGGCGTGATTGTTCGTGATGTGCTCGGTGGAGATTTCGGACCCGGAATGCATCCGGTGCTCGCGGGCATTGAAGATGGTGATCTCGGTGGCGAAGTCCTTGGCCTTGAGAATGATGGTGGGTGCGAAGTCGGCGAGGGGCCGGTTGTCCGGCACTTTCCAGTGGGCTTTCATGGCCTGGGTGGTCTTGCCGAAAAGTGCCTGGTCGCCCTTGCTGCGAATCAAGGCGAAGTCTTCGTGACCGCCGGTCTGTTCGTAGATGACTTGGGAAAGATCCTTTTCCG
The DNA here is from genome assembly GCA_020047775.1 of Akkermansia sp. Taxonomy (GTDB): domain Bacteria; phylum Verrucomicrobiota; class Verrucomicrobiia; order Verrucomicrobiales; family Akkermansiaceae; genus Luteolibacter. The sequence goes on from JAIFNK010000140.1 coordinate 1,271, forward strand.
TGGCACTGAGTTTGCGCCTCGCGGAAACCCGCTCCGCCTCCAGAAGCCGCTGCTCGATGAGTTCCGCCCGGCGCGTCTGGACGGCAAAGTAGGTCTGAGCGAAGGCGATTTCCTGCTTCTTCGGGTCGCCATTCTGGGCGATGAGATAACAGGCGTAGCGGGTGAACATGATGTCATCGACCTCGCGTTGGCTGCCGGAGCCGAGGTCAACCATTTTCCCGACGTCGGCAAAATGGTCCGGAACCTGATGACCGGAGACTTCGCAGGCGGTCTTGGCCTTGGAAACGACGTTGAGGAAATTGTCCCATTTCGCGTAACCAAGCAGGTGCTGGATGTCGCGGGCGAGCCAGTATTCCGTGCCGCCGTCAGTCTGCTGGGCGTGTGCCTCGAAGGTGCTGGTGAGGGCCTGGATGGTTTCCGATTTCATAAGGTGGCGAGCAGTGGTTCGGCGATTGCGGACTCGATCATCCGGCTGAACTGGCTTTCCACCTTGGCTGCGAAGTCGGATTCGATTTCGTAAATGTCGCAGAACTCGGCGAAGGCCCAGCGGCCGTGGGTGCCGAGGTGGTTCACGCCGGGCACCCAATAGGTTTTCATGGTGGCGGCCTTTTCCTTCGCGTCCTCGCGGCGGTAGCCTTTGATTTCCACGATGAGGTGGAGCAGGTCGTCCGGGCCGTGGCCGTCGTCCACGAGGACGATGAAGTCCGGGAGGTAGCGGCGGGTTTCGGAGCCGTAGCGGTATGGGACTTCGAGGCCAAGGTTGTGATTCTTGACGTAGGCGCGGACCTGCGGGTGCGACTCCGCCACGCGGCAGAACTCGGCTTCCCAGTCGCTGTCGAGGATGACCCAGTTCAGATGGCACTTCGGCGGCGGGCCTTTGGTGTCCCAGCGGTCAGTCTTGGAGGTATTGAAGCGGACGTGGGTGGTGGAGCCGGTGGGGTTGTAGGGATCGAGCAGGGCCTTGATGGGGCGCTTGTCGGAAAAGGCGGCGGTGATGCCGGCGGTGATCTTGTTGCAGGCCATGTCCGCGAGTTGCTGATACATGAGCAGGCCGGGATAGGTGTTGCCCTTGCAGACGAGGCAGGTGTCCAGCCACTGCTTGGAAATCCGCTTGAGCTGCCCGAAGAGATGCATCTTGGGTTCCTCGCCGGGGTCGCGCCATTTGGTCATGACCAGCCGCTTCGTAAGGTGGAAGAGCAGTGAGGACGGACGCAGGTCGCCAAGGTGCTCCAGCGTCATATCGACCGTTGCGCCGATGATGCCGGCGTTTTGATTAATGGAGGGGCCGACCAGTTCGGGGCTGAGTTCGAGGGTGGAATCTGCATCAAACTTGGCTTCGAGCCGCTCCTCGGGCAATTCGACGCGGTAGCCTTCGACACGCGGGAAGCGGATTTCCAATGCGTCACGCTCGGGGCGGACTGCCTTCACCTGGATGGTTTCGCGCGGCGGTTGGGGCGGCGCGATGACCGGCTTGGCGGTGAAGTCGAAGGGAATGCCGAAAACGTCGGCGTATTCGACGTTGAACAGGCCTTCTTCGTTCAACTCGTAGGACTGGCGGCGCAGGGCGCGGCCGATGACCTGCTCGCACAGGAGCTGGGTGCCGAAGGCGCGGATGCCGAGTACGTGGGTGACGTTGTTGGCATCCCATCCTTCCGTGAGCATGGAGACGGAAACGACGCAGCGGATGCCGGCACCGAGTTGGCCGGCCTTGCCGACGGTGTTCATGACCTCGCGGAGAAGTTCCTGGTCGGTGATGTCGTCTGCCGAGCGGACATTGCCGCTGCGCTCGTGCATTTCCCGGCGGAAGCGCTCGATTTCATCGGCGGCCATGCCGCGGAAGTTGTCGTCCAGGGCTTCGCCGGATTCGAGCTGTTCGCTGTCGATCAGCAGGGTGTTCGGCCTGGGGAGCGGATTGCCGTGCTCGTCGAAATTCCGGAAGAGTTCGTGGCGGCCACCGACCGGAGTCTCGCTGCCATCCGCGTTTTTCTGGATGAAGCCGGAGATGAAGTCATAGACCAGCTTGGAAATGGAGGTGTTCTGACAAACGATGATGAAGCACGGAGGGACGGAAATGCCGCTCTGCTGCCACAGCGCGAAGGTCTTGGCATAGTGGCCGTAGAGGGACTCGATGGCGGTCTGAAGCAGGACGGGCAGCTTGAGGGGATCGAGGTCGCCGGCCTTGTTGCGTCCGGCTTTGGGCAGACTGACTTTCTGTTTTTTCAGGGCTTCCCACAGATTGCGGAACATGGGCATCTCATTGCCGGGGATGTTTTCCGCCACAGGAACGCGCGGCAGCTTGACGATGCCGCACTCGATGGCGTCCATCAGGGAGAAGTCGCTCATGGTCCATGGGAACAATGTTCCTTCCACATAGCCCGATCCGCTGAGGAAGAACGGAGTGGCTGACAGGTCCATCACGCGTGCGACGCCGATTTTGCGGTTCACCGCTTCCAGTCCTGTGATCCAGAGACGGGCGGCTTCCTTGTTTTTCTTGGCCTCCTGCTTTTCCTCACCCTTGAGATCCTCCTCGTCCTCCACGCTCTCGCCGGCTTTCTCGCGGTAGCAGTGGTGCGCCTCGTCATTGATCACGAGGATGTTTTTCATCCCCATCAGATCCGGCATGACTCGCTGGATCATCTGGCCCTCGGTCTCGGTAGTCAGGATGTCCTCGCCGGTGCGGCCTTTGAGGAGCTGGCGGCCGCCTTTGGAAATCTCGATGCGCTCGCGCAGTTTGAACGCGTGGTAGTTGGTGATGACGATCTTGGAGCGGTTCACCTCTTCGAGCATGTCGTTCGGCACCAGCTCGCGATCCTTGTAATAGCTGTTCGGGTCGTTCGGCTGGAGGACCTGGAGGCGATCCTTGATGGTGAGCCCTGGGGCGACGATGAGGAATCCGCGGGTGAAGGTCTTGCTGCCGGGACTGCGCACGGCGTTGATCGTCTGCCAAGCGATGAGCATGGCCATGACCGTCGTCTTGCCCGCGCCAGTGGCGAGCTTGAGCGCGAGGCGCATGAGATCGGGATTGGCCTCCTTGTTGACGCTGGCCAGCAGGGAGAGAATACGTTTCCCGGAGACGGACTTGGGAGCCACTTCGGTGAGCCAGATGGCGGTTTCCACGGCCTCCACCTGACAGAAGAACGGGCGAGGGCCACTGAACTTGTGATGCCGCCAATGTTGGAGAAGCCGCTGGGTTTCCGGGGTCACCTGCCACAGGCCGGGGGCGAGATTGCGCCAGATGTCCACAAACCCGCGGACTTCGTTTATGATGGGATTCGGATCATACCGCTGCTCCTTGGTGGAGAGGCCTTTGCCCTCGTCGAAGAGCATTTCATCCTGATTCTTGGAGCCCTTGCGCTTCTTGGGCTTCGGAATGGGAGTGATGAACTCGGCACTCCGGCGGGTTTCGATGATTTTTTGAGTCGGCTGTCCATCAGGTGCGAGCTCCCAGTGCCGCGGCGGGCACTCGTAGGGGGTGTACAGGATGGGGTGATCGAAGAAGGGATTGGACATCGGCAGGGAGGGCGACCTTGTGAAATGCTGAAGCCGCCATTGCGATTTCAAACATTCCTGCGACATGACGCCAAATCGCGGAACACAGCGGAAGCAAAATCGCTAGAAATCGGATGGACTTGGAGGAGTCAGAGGCGCGTGGCTTGTCGCCATTCGCCATTCGCCGCGACGGCTTCGACGGCAGTAAGCCCGAGACGCCCGCAGTGATCGAGGAACTCCAAAGAGCGGGTCGCGCCATGGGCCGGGGTCGCTTCATTTCACCGCTCCGAAACCCGATCCATGTCGGCTGACGCCATCGAGTTGCAACGATTTGGCCATCAGCATTTTAGGATCATCGTCACCCACCGAATTCAGCCAGCCGCGGGAGGATACCTACCTGAAATTTACCGACGGAAAACCCCGCGATTGCTTCCCGCGGAGGGGTTTGCATACTCCGCCCCAGATAACGCATGCTCACCCTTCTCAAAATCCGCAATCTCGCCTTGGTCGATGAACTCGCCTGGGAACTCGGCTCTGGCCTCATCAGCGTTACTGGCGAAACGGGGGCCGGAAAATCAGTCATCGTCGGCGCACTGAAACTCGTGCTCGGCGAGCGGGCGGAGAAATCGCTGATCCGCACGGGCGAGGAAACCTGCTCGGTGGAGGCGGTTTTCGAGTTGAAGGATCCTTCGGAAGTCAATGCAGTGCTCGCGGACGGCGGGCTGGATGCGTGCGATGACACGCAGCTCATCATCCGCCGGGTCATCGGGCAGACGGCGAACCGGCAGTTCATCAATGATTCGCCGGTGACGCTGACCTTATTGAAACGCCTCGGCGAGCATCTGGTGGATTTGCACGGGCCCCATGACCACCAATCGCTGCTCTCGGTGGAGCGGCAGCTTTCCATGCTGGATGCCTACGCCGGAGCGGAAAACTCGGTGAACAGCTACCGCGAGTTTTACCGGTCGTGGCGGACAAAAGCCGCCGAACTGGAGGAAATCCGCCATGCGGAAAACGCGAGCGAACAGGAGCTGGATTTGCTGCGCTATCAGCTTCAGGAAATCGACGGGGCGAACCTCAAGCCGGAGGACGAACAGGATCTTGAAGACCGCTGGCGGCGCGCGTCTAACGCGAGTCGGCTGGTGGAAGCCGCCGCCGCCGCGACCGCCGCGCTGAGCGGTGAGGATGGGATTTTGGAGCGGCTGACGGAAGTTCA